>CALXLE010000096.1 GCA_944389115.1 uncultured Spirochaetaceae bacterium | reverse complement strand
TGTCTGCTGTAATGTGGAACCGGAAGCATTATGAGTATGACCGTCACAGCCATTGCCGATACAGCACCTGCCAGATACCTTGCTATCTTCTTTCCTCTGCATCCATCTGAAGTGAAATCCACATATCGCTTCTCCAGGTTCCCTCCGATAAGCACTCCTGCGGAGATTGCCGTATTCGAAGAGAGATCAGAGAAGGCGAGGGCTTCGATAATTCCCATATCGAGGAGAATGGCTGTGATAATTGATACCGCAGAGCATATGATCCCGTAGATAGCCGTGAATGCCAGGAAGCTTTTCCTGTTTTCCTGCATGCTAAGGAACATAGGGGCAAGCATGAACGCGGAGACAAGTCCTATGATTGTTCCTGCAAGCACATCCATAGGCCAGTGCACGCCGAGATACATCCTTGATACAGGCACCATGACTATGAGGATAATGGCTATTACCCTGAGTATCTTAGACCGGAAGAGCACAGCAAGCGATCCGTAGAATGATGATGCCCCGGTACTGTGACCCGAAGGAAATGAGTAGCCTGTTGCTGTTTCGAGCCTTCCACCTCCAATCAGCTCTGGATAGACCATGAATGGGCGAGGATATCTTACAATCGCCTTCACAATCTGCGTAGTGACGAGGGCTGTCAGCATGGAGACCGTGACAGCATAGCCTTTTTCCTTGTCAATGCACCAATAGACAAGCAGTATGATGAACAGTGGGATTATGATCTCTCCCGCCATTGATGCGATATTCATGAGTACATCGAGGAACGGATTTGCAATGCTCTGGAAGAAAAGGAGTATATCAAGCTGCAAAATGGCACCTGGATTCTCCTCTAGATGATTTCAGCCGATAAAAAAAGACTCCCTGCTTCCAAGGAGTCTTATGCTCCCCCGGAGGGATTCGAACCCCCGACAGGGTGGTTAACAGCCACCTGCTCTACCGACTGAGCTACAGGAGAATTGCGTTCTTTCGAACAATGGAGAGAATACGGATTTTGATACCTGCTGTCAATACATTTAACGCAAAATCTTGAAATTATGTTCCATAAGCTGTGCTTCTGGTGGAAGACAGAATGCCAATGTGCTAGAACATTAAGGTAATTTCAGGGGAATTTATGAGAAAACTGGCCTTTTTATCTGCAGTGATCGTTCTATTGGCTTCCTGCGCTGTAAGCCCTGTTACGGATAATGATGATCCGAAGACGCTCTACATTGTGCAGACGACGATGACATTCGGTGATGAGAATTCGCCATCGTACATTGCGGAGACTGTGAATAGAAATGATATCATTCTGGCTGTCGAGGAGCTCTTCCATGATGGCCACACAGGCTTCGATGAGCTGGAGGAGATTATATTCGATGAGGTCAATGGCAGTTTCATGACCTATTCGTCCGTATCCTCGGCAGGTACAGCAGGAATCTGGACGCTTGATGCCGATGTCATACCTGTCTTTGAAAGCATTGCGGAGAAGGCGGATAGCAACGATCTTCTGATCTATTTCATCGCAGGCCATGGCATGGCAGATGGTTCTCTCTGCTTCTATAACCCCGATAGCGATAAAGATGCAGATCTCCTTTCTCCTGCTGAGTTCATAGGTCTGATGGATGGAATACGGTGCAATAAGCTTGCCTTCTTCCTGACTTGCTATTCCGGTACGATCGCAGATCTGGGAAGCGGGGCTATGAGTGATGGCCTTGAGATCGTCCAGGATGGGGAATTCTTCACTGCTGGATTCTCTATCTGCAAGGCTCTCTCCGAGGCCATGTCCCTTCAGCTCGGACATGGATCTTCCCCGAGGGGAAATCTCTGGATGATAGCCGCATCGCGCTCTGATCAGGAGTCAATGAGCTTCAATATGGTGGATGCCAATGGGAAAAGGATGACCTGGGATCCATTTATCGACTACATTGCCCAGTCCTTAGAGTACGATGATAATGATGGATCTTTTGCGGTAACAGGGCAGGATAGGCTCTCCGCAATGGATATAGCAGCGAATATGGCAAGGCTATACAGCATGCCCGTTGCAGATGCATCCCCATCCATTCCTTCCGCCATCATCGATTCGCTGGACAGTCTTGGGGAGGCTGATATGCCTCTCCGGTCATGGCAGGTCCTTGACTACAGCCTTTCAGGAACTGATCTGGTGATCTTCTGAGATGAAGGCAATATTGTTCCATTCTACGTTATCTGATAGAATCCAGCTGTATTCCAAAGGAAGGTATTTCATATGAAAGCAGTTGAGCTGTCTAAGGCTTATGATCCTAAGGATTTTGAGGACCGTATCTATTCTTACTGGAAGGAGAATGGCGAGTTCGCCCCTTCCGATTCCGATAAAGAGCACTTTTCAATCGTCATGCCACCGCCGAATGTCACGGGCGTCCTTCACATGGGGCATGCGCTCAATAACAGCCTGCAGGATATAATCATCAGGTACTACAGGATGCATGGACGTCCGACTCTCTGGGTTCCGGGAACTGATCATGCTGGCATCGCAACGCAGAACGTTGTAGAGAGGCAGCTTCAGAAGGAAGGTCTCAGGCGCCAGGACCTCGGCCGTGAGAAGTTCGTCGAGCGTACATGGAAGGTAAAGGAGAAGCATCATGATATCATCAAGAGCCAGCTCGAGAAGATGGGCTGTTCCTGCGACTGGGATCATGAGCGCTTCACGATGGACGAAGGTCTTTCGAGAGCTGTCCGCGAAGCTTTCGTAACGCTTTATGAGAAAGGATTGATCTATAAGGGCAAATACCTCGTCAATTACTGCCCGAAGTGCGGCACTGCGCTTGCCGATGATGAGGTAGAGTACGAGAATGTCCCTGGAAAGCTCTATGATGTCCGTTATCCATATGCCGATGGATCGGGGTATATAACTGTTGCAACGACGCGTCCTGAGACGATGTTCGGCGATACTGCTGTTGCTGTCAATCCTGATGATGAGCGCTATAAGGGCGTTGTAGGCAAGGAGCTCCTGCTTCCGCTTACAGACAGGAAGATTCCTATCATCACCGATAGATTCGTCGATATGGAGTTCGGTACAGGCATGGTAAAGATCACACCTGCCCACGATCCAAATGACTTCGAATGCGGAAAGCGCCATAATCTTGAGGCAATCAATCTCCTCAATTCAGATGGAACGCTCAATGAGAATGTTCCCGAGAAGTACCGCGGTATGATGGCTGAAGAGGCAAGAGCCTTGGTGGTTGAGGATCTCGAGAAGGGCGGATACCTTGTCAAGGTCACCGATCATGCACATGATGTCGGTCACTGCTACCGCTGCCATACAACCGTTGAGCCGTATCTTTCAGAGCAGTGGTTCGTCTCTATGAAGAGCCTTGCTGATAAGGCGCTTGCTGCATGGAAGAATGGCGATATCGTTTTCTATCCTAGAAGATGGGAGAATACATACTCGCACTGGATGGAGAATATAAGGGACTGGTGTATCTCCCGTCAGCTCTGGTGGGGACACAGGATTCCTGTATGGTACTGCCAGGACTGCGGCAAGATGATTGTCTCACGCACGGATGTCACAGAGTGCCCGGACTGCCATAGCCACAATCTGCA
>CALXLE010000095.1 GCA_944389115.1 uncultured Spirochaetaceae bacterium | reverse complement strand
GATAAGTTCTTCCCCTCCTCAAAGAGATGTTCCCATTGCCATGAGGTGAACCATGAGCTGAAGCTCTCTGACAGGGAGTGGACATGCAGGAGCTGCGGTACACATCATGACAGAGACAAGAACAGCTCGAAGAACCTGCTGGATGAGGGAAAAGACATCCTTAACCGGCTGGGCTAGCGGGGATAGCTCACTGATACTGGCGCCATCGGGTGTCTTGAGTGGGAAGAAGCTCCATCCTCAGGCTCACTTATCGTGAGACAGGATGGAGAGGAGGTCACTGCAAACGACACATCGAGCATTGTAAGACGGCGATTAGCAAAGTTGTTCGCTGGATCTCCAAGCATAAGAGCGCTTGAAGCCTGATTCAGAGAGGCCCAGGTCTTACCGGAAGCCTTGGGCCCCTGAATGCAGACAGCTTTCGAAAGTGCAAGCATCTCCTTTATAGCGGAATCGATGATCCTAGGTCTGTACAGGCTATTTTCCATGTCTGTATTCTAAGCCATGGAGCTGAATCTATTAAATCGATTTATACAAATTCGTCAAAGTGACTTTCACAAATTTGCCAAACTGACTTTGATATATTTTGAGCCTTGCAAAGATGTGGGACTAATTATTCTTCTCCTCTTTCTTCTCTTCGTTATCATCGCTATGAAGTGAAGGGATAAAGCGTTTTGCGAACCTGCCCTTCCCTCTCTTCTTCAGATAGATATAACCGATTGGCGAGAATACAGAAGCTCCGATGAATGTGACGATGAGATCCTTCATGGTATCTATCAGCCCAATATCCAGATAGCCATCGATGTTAAGAGGAACTCCGTTTACCGTTGTCTCGGTTATTCCTTTTATCGTGATTACCTTGTTCGACATCGTCTCATCAAGTGTTACAGAGCTGATTGAATGGACAATCGTATCCTTCTGCATATCCAGGCCGAAGAACATATCCATCGAGAATTCGAAGAATTCCCAGATGATTCCCACGGACAATGAGAAGCAGAAGGCTGCCATCGCAACATATACCGGAGAGAGCGACATCTTTATATGCTCATTTCTGTTGAGTATATCGACCAGGGAAAAGCCGACAGCGGCAGACAGAAATCCTGTGATGGTATGGAGTGCGGTATCCCATCCTGGCACATTGACATAGTAGGCCCTGATCTCGCCAAGGATCTCCGCGGCATAGATGAACAGCAGGATTATGACTTCAAGCGTCCCTGGTATATCGATATGCCAGTTCTTCTCTATGAATGATGGAACCGTGAAGAGAATGAGAGTCAGCCCGCAGAGCATTACATTCTTCCAGTCTCTGTTGAATACCTGGGCTATCAATATGAGTATCACGGAAAGACGGAGGAGAATATAGACGATGAACGGTCCAGGTGACTTCCGGATCTGCTCTCTGAATGATACAGTATGCCACTTTCTTCTAGCCATGAGCCCGATTATATCCAATCATTTCCAAATTTGATACCAGCTTCATCTTCCATCGTTTTGGTGCTATCTTCTGGTTATGGATAATTCACTTATAGTCAGATACAGGAACTTCCTCGATAACGGAAAGACCGAGAGGGAGTGCGTGAATGCAATAATAAGAACGGCAGAGGACCATGGTTACAGGGATATCATGGCAACAGATTCGCTCAAGGCCGGTGATAAAGTCTATTTCCAGGTATATGGCAAGTCCATAGTCCTCTTCCAGGTCGGAACGGGAAAAGCTGAAGACGGGATGAACATTCTCGGGGCTCATATCGATTCGCCACGCCTGGATATAAAGATGAAACCGCTTTATGAGAGCGATGGCCTCGTATATCTCGATACCCATTACTATGGCGGGATAAAGAAGTACCAATGGGTTGCACTTCCCCTTGCCATCCATGGTGTCGTCGTAAAGAAAGACGGAACGAAGGTAGAGGTGACAATCGGAGAGGATGACGAATCCGCGCTCTGCATCTCTGATCTCCTTCCTCATATCGCTCAGGACCAGATGAAGAAGACCGCTTCAGAGGTGATCAATGGAGAGGATCTCGATATCATCATAGGGCTTTCCGATGACAGGAACTCTGAGGAGAAGGACAAGGGAAAGAAAGCCATACTTGCCATACTCTCAGAGAGATACGGCATAGAAGAGGAGGACTTCATATCTGCGGAGCTTGAGGCTGTTCCTGCTGGCAAGTCCAAACTTATGGGACTTGATGGATCAATGGTCCTCGCATATGGCCAGGATGACAGGATCTGTGCATTCACATCCCTTGAGGCTCTGCTGGATGCAGGAGTTTCGGAAAGGACGCTCTGCTGTGTTCTTGTAGACAAGGAAGAGATAGGAAGCACGGGAAGCACTGGCATGGACAGCAAGTTCTTCGAGAATGCCGTCTCAGAGCTTCTTGCAAGGCTTCCCGGAGGATATGATGGCCTCAGCCTCAGACGCATGCTGATGAACTCCTACATGCTTTCAAGCGACGTCAACTCGGCATACGATCCACTCAACGCATCTCTCTTCGACAAGAAGAACTCATCCTTCCTTGGTGGAGGTATCGTGTTCAACAAGTACACAGGCTCAAGGGGCAAGAGCGGGGCTTCAGATGCAAATGCGGAGTTCATCGCAAAGCTCAGAGCTAAGATGGATGCAGATGGAGTGCCTTTCCAGATGGCAGAGCTTGCGAAGGTCGATGTAGGAGGCGGCGGAACGATTGCGAAGTACGCAGCATACTACGGCATGAGCGTAATCGATGCAGGCGTTGCTGTCATGAGCATGCATGCGCCATGGGAGATAACAGCCACGAAGGATGTCGAAGGCGCTGTCAGGTGCTATAAGGCATTCCTCTCGATTGAATAAGACAAAACAATACCCCGGATGCGACTCCGGGGTATATTAATGACATGGAGTGAAGTATTACTTTCCTTCCCTGATAAGCTCCTCTTCCTCTTCCTTTGAAAGGAATGCGGATGGAGCTGGCTCCACGCCCATCTTCCATTCAATGATATTCACGAGGAAGAATGTGATTGTACCGACAGCACAGCCGAATACAACAGGCAGGATACCGAGGTAGAAATCACCACCGGAGAGAAGCTGCCAGAATATTACGCCGACGGTACCTGTTATTATGGATATACTTCCCGAATGCCTGGTAGCGCGTGGAACGACCATGCCTAGTCCATAGGCGGCAAAAGGACCAGCACACCTGATAGCGAACGCGAATGTGTTCATCGTAACGATATTAATCCCGAACAGGGAGATAAGCATTGCGACAGCACAGAATACGACATTGCAGAACCTTGTCCAGAAGATTGTCTCTTTATCGGTGAAGTTCCTTCCCCTCTCGCTATAGTGGACGAGGATATCATTCATGAACATGGTTGACATGCAGAGCAGGTTCGAATCAGCGCTGGACATCGTTGCTGAGATTATAGCCGCGGCGATTATACCTGTGACAACCGTAGGAGCATATGCTTCCGTGACAGCCATCATCGCAGTTCCGCCGGTGATTCCAGGAATCTGATCCTTGAGGGCAAGTGCTGCAAGACCGAGCAGAGTCGGGAATACTGCCATAGCTGCCATGAGCACAGCAGAGAAGATCGATGCTCTCATAGCGGTCTTCTCATCCTTTGCGCTCTCGAAGCGGCTGATCATCTCCGGACCTGAAAGGAATGTGCAGAAGTAATTGAAGATGTATCCGATGATGACAACCCAGCCTATCTTTGTGGGATCAAGCTGCTCGCCTGGAAGCTTTGCTGCTATCGCAGACCATCCTCCGCATTCATGGAGAACAATCGGAGTTGCAATCGCAAGCCCGAACAGAATGATTATGAACTGGACGAGGTCTGAGATCTGGTCAGCAATCATTCCTCCAAGTGTTGTATAAAGGATGATTACAACACCTGCGATAACAAGACAGACATTCATAGGTATTCCAGTCAGAGTCGCAACAACAGAGCCCGACGCAGCAACCTGGCTTGACGTAAGACAGAATAGCGCTGCTATGTTGAGTACTGCAGAGAATATCGAGCTCCCTTTCCCAAAACGTCTGCCGACAACCTCAGGAATCGTAATAGCCATCGTCTTCCTGATTTTAGGTGCGAAATAAGCAAGGGGAATCATAGCGACTGATGCTGCAAGGACATACCAGATAGCGCTCATACCCCAGCTACCGAAAGCCTTATCGGCAAGCCCGGTCGTGGATCCGCCTCCGATATTGTTCGCAGAAAGCGAGAAAGCAACCATGAAAAGGCCCATTCTCCTTCCTGCAATCATATAATCGCGGCTTGTCTTGATCTTTATACGGCCAACAACAAAGCCAATGAGGAGCATTCCGATCAGATAACCGATGACGATGATAAGGGCACCGGTGTTGATGTCAAATCCCATATTATTCTCCTTCTCTCAGACTTTTCATATTGTCAGGGCAGGGCTGGCTTTTAGCAAGTCTATTGACTTCTGACAGATCATATCTTATCTTATTGATAACGATTATCGATAATGGAGGCTTGAAATGAAGTATATCTGCAATCTCTGCGGCTATGTATACGATGAAGAAGCTGGAGATCCGGACAATGGAATCGCTCCAGGAACAAAATGGGAAGATGTACCTGCAGACTGGGTATGTCCGCTCTGCGGAGCTGGAAAGGATGAGTTCGCCAAGGAGGACTGAGCCAGACGCTCTTATAAATGAGCCCGCCGGATGATGGCGGGCTTTTTCCATATATCAGTCGATGTAGAACAGCATCTCTCCATACGTAGGATATGGCCAATGCTTCTGCCCTACGATAAGCTCAAGCTGATCTGCATGCTTCCTGACCTCCTCCATCGCCGGTATGATTGATGACCTAGAATAATGGGAAAGCGATGAACCTTCATAATCCGATGATATTTTCACAGCTTTATCAAGTTCATTGTTCGCGGCATAGAGCTTTGATACAAGCCCTTCAATCTCCGCAAGCCTTTCCTCCTCTGCCTCGACATTCATCCCAGGAAGCGCTGCTTTCTTATTTACTATTCCAGCAGCAAGCTCTGATGAGAATTCCATGACAGCAGGAAGCACCTGGCGGTTTATCATATCGATAAGCGTCAGAGCCTCGATATGTATCGTCTTCGAATACTCCTCATGCAGAATCTCATAGCGCGAATGCATCTCAACAGAGTTGTAGATTCCGAACTCCTCGAACAGCGCGATATTCTTCGGCGCCATGAAGGTATCATAGGCATCAGGAGAGGATGGGAGGTTCATCAGCCCACGCTTTGCAGCCTCTTCCACCCACTCTGACGAGTAGTTATTGCCATTGTAGACAATGCGCCTGTGGTTTATGTATGTATCATGTACGAGATCCTCAATAGCTTTATCCAGGTCCTTTGCCTTGGAAAGAACATCGTAGAACTCCCTTAGCGCCTTCGCCACAATAGTATTCATGACGACATTTGGCTCAGATACGGAGAAAGAGGACCCAAGCATTCTGAACTCAAACTTATTTCCCGTAAATGCCAGCGGACTTGTCCTGTTCCTATCGGTTGTATCCTTCGGGAAAGCGGGAAGGACATGCACTCCAAGCCTAAGCTGTTCCCTGGCCTTGCCCTCGGACTTCCTGCCCTCGGCTATGGACTCGAGAATCTCAGTAAGCTCATCTCCGAGGAACATCGAGACTATTGCAGGAGGAGCCTCATTGGCACCAAGCCTATGATCATTGCCTGCAGATGCAACAGATACTCTGAGAAGATCCTGATACTCATCGACAGCCTTTATGACAGCAACCAGGAAGAGAAGGAACTGTGCATTATCACGGGGATTGTCTCCTGCATCGAATAGATTTCTGCCGGAATCGGTGGACATGGACCAGTTATTGTGCTTTCCAGAGCCATTGACCCCTGCAAAAGGCTTCTCGTGAAGAAGACAGGCAAAACCATGGCGCTCTGCAATCTTCTTCATGAACTCCATCGTCACTTGATTGTTATCAACAGCTATATTTGCTGTGGTGAATATAGGGGCAAGCTCATGCTGGCATGGTGCAACCTCATTGTGCGAGGTCTTTGCATAGATTCCGAGTTTCCAGAGCTCATTGTCCAGATCCTGCATATACTCAGAGACTCTTGTCTTAAGAGCCCCGAAATAATGATCCTCCATCTCCTGGCCCTTAGGAGCTCGGGCGCCTAAAAGCGTTCTGCCTGTATATATCAGATCCTTGCGCCTGACATAGTCCTTCTTGTCAATGAGAAAGTACTCCTGCTCAGGACCTACAGTCGTAATCACGCGCTTCACATCCTTGCCGAAAAGCCGGAGTATCTTCACTGCCTCAGCAGAGAGCGCTTCCATGCTCCTGAGCAGAGGAGTCTTCTTATCAAGTACTTCGCCGGAGTAAGAACAGAAAGCGGTAGGTATGCATAGTGTATTGTCCTTGATGAAGGCATAGCTCGTGGGATCCCATGCGGTATATCCTCTCGCTTCGAATGTTGCCCTTATTCCACCAGACGGGAATGAAGATGCGTCAGGCTCACCCTTTATGAGTTCCTTGCCGGAGAACTCAAGAAGGGCCTTTCCTCCCTCCTGCGGAGATATGAATGCTTCATGCTTCTCGGCTGTGATGCTGGTCATGGGCTGGAACCAGTGCGTATAGTGCGTGCACCCCTTCTCAACAGCCCAGTTCTTCATCGCATTGGCAACAGAATTGGCCACATTGAGATCAAGATCCTTTCCTTCATCCACAGTACGCCTGAGCGCCTTGTAGACATCCTTGGAAAGCATCTTCCTCATAACCTCATCATTGAAAACAAGTGAGCCGAAAAAATCCGCCGCAGTCTCCATCTGAAATCCTCCACTCCGATACATTTGCTTTTACAGAATTTAAGGCAGGATAGTCAACAAGAAATGACCATAATGATACAATGCGGCCATGGCTGCAGTGGATATGACGACAGGAGGTACCTTCAGGCACCTGATAGCGTATGCGATACCTTTGGTTCTGGGAAATCTTTTCCAGCTGACGTACAACGCAGTCGATTCAATGATCGCAGGACGATTTATCGGATCGGAAGCTCTGGCGGCAACAGGAATGGCAGGTCCTGTCGTGAATATACTTATCCTCGGAATATCCGGAATATGCATAGGATCCGGTGTTCTGATGTCTGGATTCTTCGGGGCAAAGGATCATGGAAAGCTGAAGAGAGAGCTGTCTACGATGCTTACAGCAGGAATAGGCTTTTCCATAATAGCCGCGCTTCTCGGGATTGCCATAACGTATCCTCTGCTGAAAGTTCTCAATGTTCCGGAAGAGGTGCTTGGGATAACTGCAATCTATCTGCGGATCATCTTCATCGGGACACCTTTCACATATATCTACAATGCTCTCTCAGCTGCTCTGAAGAGCGTAGGTGATTCAAAGACTCCGCTCTACTTCCTCGCATTCTCATCGGTCGTGAACTGTGCCCTCGATCTCTTCCTGATTGGATATATGGGGTTCGGAATAACATGCTCAGCAATCACGACAGTTGTGGCACAGGCTGTATCGGCACTCCTTACAGCGGTCTACATAGAGAGGAAGATTCCCCTTCTGTCCCTTACCGTAAGGGATATCGCAATAGACAAGGGATTGCTGAAACTGACGATGCAGTATGGTTCGGTGACGGCTCTGCAGCAGGCATGCCAGCCTATCGGGAAACTGCTTATACAGAGCTCTGTAAATACACTCGGCGTCAGTGTCATTGCCGCTTACAATGCCGTCACCCGCGTCGATGATTTCGCATTCACACCAGAGCAGAGCATCGGGCACAGCATCACAACATTCACAGCCCAGAACCGCGGTGCAGGAAAGAAGGACAGGATAGTGAACGGATTCATCAAAGGCCTTATAACAGAGGCGGTCTACTTCCTGCTGATCTTTACCGCAGTCTCGTTTCTCAATAAACCAATAATGTCTCTCTTCGTAAGCGGGGAAGGCGCAGAAGAGGTCATATTCCAAGGACATCAGTACCTTTCGACAATGGCCTTCTTCTATATCTTGCCTGCGATGACAAACGGCATACAGGGATTCTTCCGGGGAATGGGCATGATGAAGATTACGCTTCTCTGCACCTTCATCCAGACATCGATAAGGGTAATCGCGACATTCATCCTCGTTCCGCATTATGGCATCCATGCAATCGCATATGCATGTGCAGCAGGCTGGATTGCAATGCTGCTTTTTGAGGTTCCCTACTACTTTGCGCATAAAAAAAGGATGGGTTTGTAGCACAATGCACATCTGCATTTGCTTTATCTGCATGCGGAATGGTATAATCCATGAATACTTAGGAGATAGTTATGAAGCTTATACTTTCAATAATCCAGGCCGCGGATGAGGCTGATACCGTACAGGAGCTGAATAGGAACGGTTATTTCGTAACAAAGCTCTCAACGACCGGAGGCTTCCTGAAGGCGAAGAATACAACGCTTCTGATCGGCACGGACAATGAGAAGGTCGATGGAGCCATAGAGATCCTGAAGAAGTATGCAGGGCATAGAATGCAGCTCTCCCCTGTCGCAAGTGCTGACATGCGTATTTTCAGCCCTTCTGGTGCTCATATGGCTGAAGTCCCAGTCGGCGGCGGCGTTGTCTTTGTCGTTGATATAGACAGAGCGGAGAAATTCTGATCAGCAGTATCATCTGCGAAACGCCCAATCCAAAGCTGAGAGAGGAAACTCAAGCAGAAAATCGTCAGATAGACTTCTGAATGAAAAAGTCTACTAACAGATACGATGTTCATCATACATAGAGCATCATCTCAGGAAACTATAATGTTAACACTGTGGTGATGTTCTTTAAGCAAACGCTTATATCTCACGGCAACAAGAGAGCTATCGATTCCAGATTAAAAGAACCCTTCCCTTCTCCTGCCTTATTGAAAAAAACGAAATAAGCTGGAGATTAATGAGAAGAGTTTCAACCACATTTGTTGGTCGACAACTCTTGTCGTTACGATTTCCCTCCATTTACCCTATTTTCAAATTATGAATCGACATCTTCAGTTGTTATTCCATGTTTTCTGAACGTCTATCCGTTTACAACTGTGTCATTATACCCTTCCGAATACCAAGGAAACAACTTTGCCGTTACCATTCGAAAGGAACGAAAGATCTGGAGTAATCCACATAACCAACATCCTCGTTATGTTGCATCCATATGCGATACCTTTTGAACTGACTCTTACACAGGGTGGCAGACGGGGATAAAGGTGATTCCGGAAGCACCTAGGTCTTTGCAGTCCACAGAAAGCACAATGGGCATGCAGAACTTGAAACGGGGCTTCTTGACAAGCGAGCACTGGAGAATTTGATATCTCGAACATCGAAGGACTTTCAGAATCGCACAGGCTATCGAAGATTGCCGCAGCAAAATATGGAAAAGGTGCAATCTGTAAACCACCATGGACTAGCACTGGTGTTTACGTTCGAATGGTGAAAAGAATGGGCTGTCGTGTGCCAGCCCTTATGTCCGTTTGATCAGATGAATGAGATTGAAACCTTTTTCCCCAAAGCTGAGGCTATCTTTTCCAGTGTCGCTACTGACGGATTTGCAGAACCGTTTTCAATTCTGCTGAGGTTCGACTGGTTTATCCCGGTCTTCTCAGAGAGCTGTTTCTGGGTCATGCCTGCCTCGATGCGTGCCTTCATCATCTCATGCATTATCTGATATTCAGTTTCAAGAGAATCCCATTCCTTCCTGAATTCCGGATTTTCAAGCTTCTTGTTCAGATACTTTGTGAAATCATCCATTTACTTTTTCCTCCTAATCCAGTCAGCCTTGTATCTCAATGCTGTTTCTATTTCACATTGCGGCGTCTTCTGTGTCTTCTTGACAAAACCGTTCGTAAGCACAACGAGACATCCATCTGAGAAGAAATAAAGCAGCCGGACGGTATCAGAACCGAATGATGTCCGTAGCTCGAAGATGCCATCCCTGAGAGGCTTTGAATATGGTTCCCTCAATGTGTTGCCATATGCTCTAAGCATGCTCATGGCACGAAGGACCTTTGCCTGAAGCTTCATGTTCAGCGAATCGATGAACTGCTCTACAGGACATTCACCATTCTCCTTTCTGTAGAAATCCAATACGTGTTCCAATCCATTCCTCTTTATGAATAAAATATTGCATATAAGCAATATCGTCAATGTTGCGGGTTGTGTTACAGAAGGGCTGTCTGATTCTTTTTTTTCTGGAGGAGAGACCATTCACTCCTTCACATGGTATAGGTATTGTCGGACTTCGTATCCGTATCGGTATTATAGGATGTCATAGTGATTTCTCCTGATTTGGAGCAGTCGAATACAAAAAGAGCATGAGTAACTCATGACTGGCGAATATCATATTCATTCATGTTATCGCCGAGCTAATCCAGAATCCCCTCAGATACCTACCGAAGAAGATATTGGACAAATGCAAGAAATCAAAAGATTTTGATGCCTTCTCAAAACCACAGGACATCAACCAGTGACAGAATCAACCGCCATATGATCACTGGAATTTTTTCTTCATCGAACATGCAGCAAGGCAATCATCTCCAGCATCTGTTCATGCAAAGCCGAAATGATAATGGGAAAGTTGTCGATACGACATCCAAGATGCAGGCAGAAACTGAGAAATGATAACGACAAAGTTGTCGTTGCCGCTCTCAAAAAGACGGCCAGAAATCGAAGGATGATAACGAGAAAGTTGTATATCAAACGAAGAATAACGAGAAAGTTGTCGATTCCAAAGACAAAAATGAACCCTTCCCGTCTCCAAAACCCACGAAGATAACGAGAAGAGTTGTATCATAACGAGAAGAGTTGTCGATCGACACATTTATAATTGCTGTATTTAGTGGAGAAGACGGGGCTCGAACCCGCCACCTACAGATTGCGAACCTGTCGCTCTACCAGATGAGCTACTTCCCCAGCATTGAGAGAATATATCAGCAATCACGCTTAAATGCAATCATCCTCAGTTCGAAGACTGCTTTGTGAAAGGACCGAATGAACGGGGATTCTCACCGCCAAGATCGATGGACAGCGTACCATCATCATTTATCGTGAATGTATCAACACGTCCTGTTGTTCCGCTGACATTTGTCGGAGTCACAGTGACAAGCGTATCTGATACAATATCAGGCTCTATCCAGTCGAACTTATATCTGTACTCGCTTTCATTCGTAATTGAGCTCTGCCCGGTCACTGAAATAGTGTACCTGCTATCGGTTATCCTGACAGAACTGCTGCCATCTGCGGAAGCCCACTGCCCTCTGAATGACTCGGGGAAAGGAATCGCCCATGTAGTATCCCATCTGGTATTGCATGATGTTCCAGCTATGATAAGAAAGATAAGACTAACAGACAAAACCACCGATCTGAATCTCATTCGAAACTCCTTTCCCCCACTATTCTAAAAGAAACGGTCCACAAATGGAATTACAGCTTGATGCGCCGCGGATCAGAATGTCCAGCCAAGCCCAAGCGCAGGAAGCGGTATGTTGATTGTAAGATCCCGCTTGCCGAACTCCTGGCTGCCAAAATCTCCGAATCCAATCTCAATGCCGGTACCGACTCTGATGAACATGGACTGCGTAACGTAGATGTCAAAATCTACATTAGCGAATACGGCAAAGCCTACCCCGCTCGAAGAGAAGATGAATGAAGGCCCTACGCTCGCAATGATATCCACATTGCTGCTTATCGAATCCTGATACGCGTATCCTGTGCTGAAAGCGAACTCAACAGAACCACCGGTTGAGTATGGATTGACGACAACAAGCATGCCATGGCCCTTGCTGAAATCCATATCGAGCTCAGCATCCACATTGAAGAGGAACTTAGGCTTCATATCCCCTGCTGAATTATCGAACTCAAGGCTGGCAGAGGTCTTCTGCCCTACGACAAAGTCGAAATCAACGGCGGAACAGACTGCTGCTGTCACTGCAAGGAAAATAAGGATAAGAGAAACTCGTTTCATACAAAACTCCTAATATGATGTATAGCATTATTATTTTGAACGGCCAAGGAGGAGCCCAAGTGATTCCTTCACATATGGAACTTTGAAGGATCTATCAATGGCGTTTGCAGAATAATAGCAGTACCATGTCTCTTCATTCTCCTTATATCGCGCATCACAGCTTGTTATGCACCTGGAGGCCCAGCCTTCCTCTGGAGAGAGCTGTATGAGATCTTCGTCATGCCATGAGATACCATCTTCCGATGTCATAAGCATCATCGCGGATCTGGAGCGCTTTAGCTTCTCATCATAGAAGTACGCGCACTCGATAGCACCGAGAGCATCCCCCAGAGGGATCACTCTGACAGATCCTGAAGCAAGGCTTCTGTACCTGCTTTCCCCATCCGGTATGATAAGAGGCTTCTCGGTTATGCTGTATGGCCCATCAATGGAAGAGGATTCCGCTGTCATGAAGAACGCAGAGGCTTTCTGCCCTGTGTCATATATCCTTGTCTCCCCTGCTCCGAAATAGAGATGATAACTGTCATTCCATCTTATAAGCTGAGGCCTCGACACTCTTGGCTTACCTCCACGGTATGAAGCACGGGGAACAGCCCTAGCATCGAGGATCATCCGGGGTTCGGACCATAAGGCAAGATCCGTGGAAGTAGACATCATTATGCGCGATCCCGTCAGCTTCTCCTTTTTTCTCCGCTTCCTTTCGGTATCGTGGATTTCATAAAGAAGGTAATAGACATTGCCTTCCTTGTGGATGAATGGGGAATGCCCCCTGAAGAAGACCAGATGCTCTCTCTCCCATTCCAGCCCCGATGATGAGACATAATGCTCTACCCCCTGCCATGTATGGGCAAAAAGATGCCACAGAGCATCCGGCGACTCATCAGGCAGAAGAAAAGACGGATCGGAAAGACGTGGTATCAGCAGAGAACCACGCGTGGCGACCGGTTCGTCATTGAATGAATACCAGTAGGTATCAAGGAACGACTCCCTGCTTCTGTACCTCATCTCACTCCTCGGTTCTCTTTCTGTTCTTTTTTGAGGAGAAAAGCGGTGAAAGATTCTCTTCCAGTGCGTACTTCTTTGTTGCCCACTTCAGCAGGCGCGAATAGATGAGAAATGAAAGAACAAGCGCAAGGACGAGAACCAGAATAGACAGTATGCCAAGCGAATCGGCGATACCAGGCACCTTGGCTGCCAGAACCGAAAGAAGAACGAAACCGAAGACTATGAAGAACAGAAGAAGAACTATATTCACAACTGTCCCTATAAGCATGAACAGGAATGTATTAGTTTTCTTTGATGGCATTTTTCCTGCCTCCTATCAGCATACTGAGAATAAGAAGTATTACGGAGATAACGATTGCCGCATCTGCGATATTGTATGTTGGGAATCTTTCCATCCCGAATAATCCATAATTGTTCGTGGATATCCAGTCAACGACACGCAGTGAGCGGAATATCCTGTCGATAAGGTTGCCGATTCCTCCCCCTGCAATCCCTGCAAGGCACCAGCGCTGGAATGGCGTGAGCGGACCGAGGATCCTGTCCGATACGATAGATGCCGCGATGCCTATCATTATGATCAGAGGAAGACCGATGAAGACAATATACTTCACTCCCTCGGGCAAAGCTGCCCCGATAGAGAATGCGACAGCATCATTGCGTACATGGCATATCCAGAGAAAGTCATTGAAGAACGAGAATGCAACCGTCCCTTCCGGGATGAAATGTACGATAAGCGCCTTGGATATCTGATCTGCGGCTATAACTATGATTGTCAGCAGAAGGGGAAACGCTTTCCTCACAGCCCAGTCTCCGCATCTATGAATACAGTCTCAAGAGAGAACTCCTTCCTAGCCATTCTCTCAAGCGCCTTCACACCGAAGATCTCGCTCCTGTAATGGCCTCCGGAGAGGAAGTCTATGCCACTCTCGCGTACTGTATGATAGATTTCATGCTCGGCAGTACCTGTGATGAACAGGTCCAGACCTTCAGCAATAGCCTGCTCCACATCCTCTGCGCCTCCGCCTGATATTATGCCGACTGTCTCGACCATGTCCTTACCGGCTTTTATAATGTGCACACCACCCTCCGCGGTAAAGCCAAGCAGCCTTGCAACCTCAGGAACGGTCATCGGGAATGGAAGCCTGCCCTTGAATCCGATCTTCCGGCCTTTATACTCTCCGAACGGGTCGAATGACGTCATACCAAGCGTGAGTGCAATCTGGGCATTGTTTCCGTAAAGCGGATGGGCATCAAGAGGGAGGTGGCAAGCGAACAATGAGAGTCCGCTGTCCAGCGCTCTCTTCACACGTCTGTAATGCGCATCCCTGATAGCAATGGGAGCCCCCCAGAAAAGCCCATGATGAACAACGAGGATATCCGCAGAAGCCTCAGCTGCCGCATCAATCGTGGCAAAGGATGCATCCACAGCAAACGCTGCTTTCCTCAGCTCCCTGTCCGGCCCTTGGATCTGGAATCCATTGAGGGATATATCAAATGGGAAATCATCGATGGAGAGTCTCTTCCAGAGCTCCTCTCCGAACTCATTAACGGTCATACAGCGATTATAATCGGTTTGACAGCTCATATCCACTGTCATACAATCGCCTTGATGATCAGGGAACTTGCAGCCAAGGATATATCGCTCTCATACGAAGGCTATTCATTCGGGAATATAGATCCCGGGATGGCAATCACAGGTCAGGAACGTGCTATCGGGCTTCTCAGACTCGGACTGGAAATAGACAGAGCAGGATACAACATCTTCCTCTCCGGCGATGATGGCTCTGGAAGACTTGCTGCCGTGCTTGAGGAGATCGGCAGAATTGACAATGATACCTCAGGACTATGCGATGTCGCATATGCATATTCGGCTGACAGAGAACGTCCAAGGGTCCTTACATTCAGGAAAGGAGATGCCAGGATTTTCCAGAACGATCTGGAAAGACTGCAGCACGGAGAGACCTCTGTAAGCGAAATAACCGGAAAATGGAATGATCCCATTCTTGGTGATTTTCTGGCATCCCTTCCTGATGCCGAAGGAAATCCTGATGCATACAGACTGGGCATCGTCATAGACAGGACAATGGACAGGAAACGTCCGACCATAATCGAGATGCATCCATCACATCGCTCTCTATTCGGGATGATTGCGGAGGGAATGCCTCCCCATCTATCTGTCAGGATAGGCTCGTATCAGAGGGCTGCAGGCGGGTTCCTTATACTCAATGCGGAGGAGATTTCCTCTGATGAATCCCTGTGGAAGACGTTCAGACGATATATAGAGACAACGGTGCGGTCGCTTACATCCTCCTCGGTCATGGGAGAGATGATGGGCAGCATACGTCCAGCCCCGATTCCTCTCCTGACAAAGGTCATACTCATAGGCAACGAAGGGACATTCGATCATCTTATGGAGAAGGATCCTAAGTTCACACGTTATTTCCGCATCGCACCGGAGTTTGACTATACGATGGCCGCAGATGATAGGAATATAGCAGGGACTGTAAGCTATCTCAAAAGTGCGGGGAAGAATCTTCTTCCCGCAGATGACAGCGCATATGCGGAGATCCTGCGCTACTCTTCATGGCTGGCAGAGGATAGGCATAAGCTCACATCGGAGCTATCGCTTCTGGGAGATCTTCTGGAAGAGGCTTCCCGCATAACTTCCAGCGATGGCCGGCACAGGATCCAGGCAGCGGATGTGAGGAAGGCAATAGAGCTCAGAAACTGGTATGCATCCCTTCCTGAAGACAGAATCAATGAGGAGATCAAGTCCGGGGAGATGGTGATAGCACTATCCGGCACAAAGATAGGTATAGTGAATGGCCTTGCGGTCATGGATCGTGGAACATCGTCTTTCGGTACTCCTGCCGTTATATCCGTAGCGGTTGCCCCCGGCAACGAGGGAATCGTGAATATCGAGCATGAGGCAGGACTCTCAGGCGGAATACATGATAAGGGCCTTCTGATACTCGAAGGCTACCTCAGAACACGCTATGCCCATACATTCCCGCTATCGCTTTACGCAGGCATATGCTTTGAGCAGAGCTATGCGGAAGTTGATGGAGACAGCGCCTCCCTGGCAGAACTCTATGCGCTCCTATCGGCTATCGGCGGAATCCCGATAAGACAGGATATCGCAGTAACTGGATCAATGAGCCAGACAGGCACGCTTCTTCCTGTAGGTGGCATCAATGAAAAGATCGAAGGCTTCTTCAATGCATGCTCAGCCTCGGGAATCACGGGAAGCCAGGGAGTAATCATACCTGAGGTAAATAGATCAGCACTCATACTTCCAGAATGCATAGAGAAGGCCATAGACAGCGGCATGTTCCATATCTGGACAATCTCTGAGATAGATGAGGGCATGGAGCTGCTCTCAGGCATGGAGAGCGGAGAGCGTGACAGAAAAGGAGCCTTCCCGCAGGGAAGCTTCAGCAGAAAAGTCGAAGATGGACTGAGAAATCTCTGGAGATACAGTCAGGATAAAGGCTGATCCATCTCCCTTTCCATCCACTTGCAGAGCATGATGGCGGCTGCGGATGCAACGTTTATGGAGCCCTTCGCCCCATATTGCTTTATTGAGACAATGCCAAGAGAGGACTCTGCTTTGGCTCTGGCCTCTTTGGATATGCCATCCTCCTCCGACCCGATTATGCAGATTCCCTCCCTAGGGAACTCGAATCTGTTGATATCCTCACCTCCTACCTCGAGGGCAAAGACGGGAAGATCAGGCAGCGAGGAGATCTCCCTTTCTCCCCAGGGAATACCTTCTGTCGCAAAGCGCGATGTGCGCTGGGCTCTTGGATGCTCGGGAGATGCAGTTCCTGGTGCGATGTATATCCCCTTCACACCGAAAGCCTCCGCATTCCGGAAAACAGCGCCGACATTGTATGGAGAGCGCAGATGGTCAAGAAAGAGGAAATGATCCCTGGCTATCCTCTTTGACCAGTCTATATTCCCTTCCTCGTCCCTGGCATCCCAGTCGGCAGGAGTATCGCCCAGTATTGTCAGCACATGGTAATAGATATCCTCAAAGGAAAGACTATCTCCCTTATCGTAGAACCAGCGTATCCTGTCCTCATCCTCATCGCATACAAGATCCGATGAGAGAATGATTGAGAAGACCTCATCAAGATAATCCTTATCAAGATCCACTGCCGCAGCCTCATGGAAGACATCGGCAGCACGCCTCAGCTGCACGCGCGGCTTAAGCGTCCTGATCTTCTTCGCGCTTATCATCAGCGACCTCCGGAATGATAATCATAGCGAACTCCCCCTTGATAGCATCACGCGCCGAGAGCGAGGCAATAACATCATCGGCACTTCCTGTGATGAACTCCTCATGAGCCTTTGTGAGTTCTCTTCCTGCAATGATGCGGCAGCTTCCGGTCTCCTTTATGTCCTCAAGAGTCTTCAGCACTCTGAACGGAGATTCATAGATTATGAAAGCCTCATCCCGGGAAAAGAGTTCCGCAAGACGCTTCTGCCTCCGCCCCTTCTTCGGTGAAAGGAAACCTTCAAACGTAAAGCTCTTCCCGATATTCCCAGCAGCAGATACCAGTGATACGAATGCCGATGCTCCTGGAACCGGAACGATGGTATGGCGGCTTTCGCTGCGGATATACTCCACAAGCCTAGCGCCAGGATCGGATACGCCGGGCGTTCCAGCATCGGAGCAGTAAGCAACATCGCTGCCGCTGTCAAGAAGTGCAAGAATGCCCTTCGCACTCTCATCCTCGTTATGGGCATGGCATGCGATCAGGCGCTTCTTTATGCCGTAATGTGAAAGCAGATGCATTGTATGGCGGGTATCCTCACATGCGATCACATCAACAGAGGAAAGAACCTTAACGGCCCTGTATGTCATATCCTCAAGATTTCCTATTGGCGTTGCTACCATATAGAGATTCATGAGAACGATGATACAGCATAGAAAAGAAAATCACCATCCAGCGGGATGGTGACTTAAGAAGAATGCAGCAGGCTAGCTTACTTCCCGATTCTGACCTCAATCCTTCCTGGCTCGGTCTTCCTGATCCTCGGGATTGTTATCGTAAGTATACCGTTCGTACTGTCTGCCGTTATAGCGGCAGCATCGGAATCCTCAGGCAGTGAGAATGAGCGGGAAAACTCCGGGAGACTGATCTCGCCCGCGATGAGCTTTCTCTCCTCCATCCTCTTCCTGATGCGATCCTTCCATGAAGGAGCAGATGCGATTGTTATGACTCCATCCTTCACTGTGATCTTTATATCATCGGCACCATAGCCTGCGACCTCAAGCTCGATAGTATAGGCGCCTTCTGTCTCATAGATATCCACAGGTGGATACTTCCTTGTCGAAACATCAGAGAAGAAATCATCAAAGAATGAATCAAGTCCTCCGAATCCTGGTGTGCTTCTGCTTATAACGTATCTCATATTAATTAAGACCCCTGTTTTTATATCAAGTGTTTGCATAAATCATTTAGCAGAAAGCGTGCCAAGATAATTTATTATATATAATATAACAAATTATAAAATAACCAAGTTTTGCGCAAATGGTCTTTCAGGACAAATTGACACACCATTGAATAAATCACAATCTTATGTGTCATTATGCCACACCGATCTATTCTGTGGATGAAAATGAGGAAAAAAGATACACTCATAGCATGTCAGTAGAGAAAGTCAGAGAGTTCCTAAGGCCTTTTGGCCGCGATAAGGACATAATCGAATTCCCTTCATCGAGCGCTACGGTGGCAGAGGCTGCCGCCGATCTCAATACAGAGGAAGGAAGAATAGCCAAATCAATGTCATTCATGACGGCTTCCGGCCCCATCGTGATAGTCCTGGCAGGCGATGCAAGAATCGATAACAGGAAGTTCAAGGATACATTCCATGAGAAAGCCAGGATGATAGGACCTGACGATGTGGAAAGGCTTACCGGTCATCCCGTAGGAGGAGTCTGCCCATTTGCCCTCCCCGATGATGTCACACTCTATCTGGATATCTCCCTCAAACGCTTCAGCACATTCTACCCCGCGGCAGGATCCACAAACAGCGCCATAGAGATGAATGCGGAGGATCTTGAGAGGATAGCACGGCCGAAGGGCTGGATCGACATAGCAAAATCCACTGAGCAGCAGGCATAGAAAATCCTGCCGTTGCTGACAGCAGGATTCTCTCTTCTTGCATCGGAATGGATCAGTTCTTCGAACCGATCTTCACTTCGATGTGCCTTGGCTTCTCCTCTGGAAGCTTCGGAAGTGTTACGGTAAGGATACCGTTCTCGAAGGTAGCATTTATAGCGCTCTCATCAAGCCCATCAGGCAGACTGAACGATCTCTCGAATGCCGTATGCCTTCTCTCCTTTATAAGGTACTTCTTGCCTTCCTTCTCCTCTTCCTTTGAGTTCTCCTCGCCGGAGATATGAAGAACATGCTTCTCAACATAGATCTTCACATCGTTCTCGCTGTATCCAGGAAGCTCAGCCTTTATCACGAAGTCATCTGCTGTCTCCTCGATATCAACAGCTGGAACCTTGGATGAATACGAACCCCATGCATTGAGCATCGAATCAAAGAAGTCATCGAATACCGAAAGATTCCTTCCGTTCCTGTTATATCCTGTAATCTCGTTAGCCATATTGTGCCTCCTATATCTTTTCTATTTATCCTGTCTTCATCAGACACTAACTAATAGCACAAAGCGTGCCAATTTATTTAATTTATTATTTTATAAAGGATTAACTATTTCCGATAAATCGGCATTGAATACAGCATATGGCTAGATTGACTAGCTGGTGGATACAATCATGCGAAAACCGTGTCAGAATGACACTTTGATGGATAATCAGACGGAAAACAGGGACGAAAAGGGCAAAAGGAAAGGCAACCTACTTCTGAGCCAGTGCTCAACCAGCAGATTGCCGCTTTTCATTGATGGTCTGGAGACCCACTCCACTGTCGGCTTTTGCCGCTCAATGGCCCAGATTACACCTAATTTAGCAGGGGCAGGACTCGAACCTGCGACCTCCGGGTTATGAGCCCGACGAGCTGCCAACTGCTCTACCCTACGTCGAATTCTCTAAGAGAATAAGCTTTTATCGAGAACGTGTCAATTGCATTAATCCCCTTCTCCATATAATTTCTTAAACATCTGCTTGGCATAGATAGCATTCATGACCATGCGCATTAATGATGCCTATTGCCTGCAGATATGCATATATTGTTGTAGACCCCATGAATTTCATTCCCCGCTTCCTGAGATCGGCAGAGATGGCATCAGATAGAGGCGATGTCGTTCTTATCCTGTAATCCTCTATGATAGTCTGACCACCTGTAAATCCCCAGATATAAGCATCGAAGGAACCATACTCCCGCTGGATATCAAGGAATATTCTTGC
Source organism: uncultured Spirochaetaceae bacterium (assembly GCA_944389115.1). Classification (GTDB taxonomy): domain Bacteria; phylum Spirochaetota; class Spirochaetia; order Sphaerochaetales; family Sphaerochaetaceae; genus Ornithospirochaeta. The sequence goes on along the minus strand of CALXLE010000095.1, from coordinate 14,450 downwards.
ATTCACTACTGCGGCTCTGATCTTCAGTCTGTTCCGTATGATCGAGGGATCTTTGCATAGCTTCTGGATTCTGTCCTCCCCATAAGCAGCAATCTTCTCTGCATCGAAGCCATCGAAAGCCTTCCTGAAAGCCTCTCGTTTGTTCAGAACACATTCCCAGGAAAGACCAGCCTGGAAGCATTCAAGGAAGAGGTACTCGAAGAGCCTTTTGTCGGAATGCTCAGAAACACCCCACTCCTCATCATGGTATTTTACATACGCAGGGTTATCCAGATTGAGATAAGTACATCTTTTCTGAGAATTATCCATGTATGGAGCTTACCACATTGTGCTAAGCTTTTCATGGGAGGCTTGTATGGATGCGAACAAGAGAAAGGCTATGCAGGGAAGAGTGAAGAAAACGCTGGATGCCCTTGAGAGAAATGGAATGAACGCGGTCTATGTAAACGACAAGAATGAGGCTCTCAAGCTTGTGCAGAGTCTGGTTCCGGAGGGCGCTTATACTGCGACAGGCGGGTCCGTGACACTGCGCGAAACCGGGATCATGGAGTATCTCCAGACAAAGACGGACTGGCATAAGGAATACAGGGATGCTTACAACGCATCATTCTACCTTGTATCAGCGAATGCAGTAACGGAGCATGGGGAACTGTATGAGGTCGATGGAACATCGAACAGGGTCTCTGCAATGCTTTATGGTCCAGAAAAAGTCATTGTCGTGGCTGGCATCAACAAACTGGTACCAGATCTCAGAAGCGCAGTGGTGAGAGTGAAGACAGAAGCAGCCCCTGCGAACTGCGTCAGGCTCTCATACGATACGCCATGCGCAAAGACCGGTGAATGCGCATTCCCTTCATTCGATGAGTGCCACCTCGGAGCTCTTGGCTGCCAGGCGGATGGAAGGATCTGCTGTGGCTATGTTGTCTTCGCGAAGCAGAAGGCAAAAGGCAGAATCACCGTTATAATCATCGGCGAGGACTATGGATACTGATAAGCTCTACGAAGGCCTTGCCTCCGAGAGCTACAAGGCCTTCAGCGAGAAGCTCTCAAAGGATGGAAGGTATCCCGCAAAAGGAGTGAAGATCCCTGTTCTCCGGAAGATTGCAAAGGAGATCGGTGACTGTTCCTTCCCCTTTAAGTATCATGAGGATGTCATACTCCGTGCGCTTCAGATAGGAGGATGGAAGAAGCCATTCAGGGAAAAAGCTGAATCCCTGGATGAACTTTTCCCATACATGTCCGCATGGGACCATTCAGATGCTGCAGGATCCTCGCTGAAGATAGGGAAAGGAGAACAGGAGGAAGCTCTTGCGTACTTCCTTGCACTCTTAAGCGATGAACGCACATTCGCAAAGAGGACTGCTATCGTCTTCCTCATGTCAAACAGGAAACGCTATGACAGAAAAGTGCTTCTTGATGCAATTACGGCTGCTGACAGCGACGATTACTACATCTCGATGGCCATTGCCTGGGCCCTTTCCTTCTTCTATATCGACGATAAAAGCACAGAAGAGTATTTCGACAAAGTATCGGAAGCAACGAAGAAAAGAACAAAACAAAAGATAAAAGATTCCAGAAGGTGTTGACAAGTGTTTCTTTCTGTAGTAGCGTTACTGTACAACGAAACAAAGGGAGATAACATATGAATCTTGTCAATAAAGCAATCAATACAGAGAACCTGCCTGATAAGAATGGATATTTCGGAGAGTATGGCGGAGCATATCTGCCACCTGAGCTTGAGAAGGTGATGAAGGATGTCGAGAAGGCCTACGAGGAGATATCATCCGATCCATCATTCATCAGCGAGCTGAAGGAGCTCAATGAGCACTATACGGGCCGTCCAAGCCCGGTATACCATGCAAAGCGGCTCTCAAAGGCCGCAGGAGGGGCTGAAATCTACCTCAAAAGGGAGGATCTCAACCATACAGGGGCTCACAAGATCAACCACTGCCTTGGCGAGGCACTTCTTGCCAAGCGCATGGGCAAGAAGAAGATAATCGCCGAGACAGGTGCTGGACAGCATGGTGTTGCGCTTGCTACCGCCGCAGCGCTGCTCGGTCTCGATTGCGATATCTACATGGGTGCTATCGATGTGAAGAAAGAGGCTCCGAATGTATCGAGGATGAAGGTTCTCGGAGCCAGGGTCGTCTCAGTAGAAAGCGGTACGAAAACGCTTAAGGATGCTGTTGATGCGGCTTTCGCGGCCTATCTTGCAGATCCTGTGACACAGATCTACTGTATCGGCTCTGTCGTCGGCCCTCACCCATTCCCCGCGATGGTGCGTGACTTCCAGTCAATCATAGGCATAGAGGCAAGGGAGCAGATGCTCTCATATGCAGGCTCTCTGCCTGATGCGGTTGTTGCATGCGTAGGCGGCGGATCGAATGCGATGGGCATATTTTCAGCATTCCTCGATGATAAAGCCACTGCGCTCTATGGCGTAGAGCCTGCAGGAAAGGGCCTCGAGACAGGGATGCATGCAGCGACGATCTCAAAGGGAACGGTCGGAATCCTCCATGGATTCAAATCGCTTGTGCTTCAGGACAAGGATGGAGAGCCGCTTCCGGTATACTCAATCGCATCGGGACTGGATTACCCGGGAGTCGGGCCGCAGCACAGCTATCTGCACTCTATCGGAAGAGTGAATTACAGGACTGCTACCGACAGAGAGGCTGTAGAAGCATTCTATGCACTATCCAGGATGGAAGGCATAATTCCGGCACTCGAGTCATCCCATGCAGTCGCATATGCGGTGAAGCTCGCCAGGGAGATTGGGAAGGGAAAGAAGATCCTTGTGAACCTCTCCGGCAGAGGTGACAAGGATATAGACTTCGTGATGAAGCATTACCCTCTTACAGAGTATGAGCCTGGCGAAGAGGATAAGGACGGCGGATATGAGGAATTCCTCCGCCATATCGGAGGGGAGAAGAACTAATTCTCGCTGTTTCTGGCAATCCTGTTTATAGGCATGAAGCCCTTGCCGATAACTTCATATGCCTCGGTGATGAAGACAAAAGCCGAGGCATCTGATTCCTTTATTATCTTAAGAAGCCTGTTAAGCTGGTTGTTCGGGACAATGACAAGAAGCATCTGGTGCTCTTTTGCGGTATATATTCCATTGCCTCTGAAGAGCGTACCTCCACGCCCCAGCTCTGATATCACACCTTGGGAGATTGCCGTGATGCGGTCGTCCGAAAGAATGTATACAGCTTTGGCAAGATTTGTTCCCACACCCATCATCACATAGTTGGTGAGCTGTGCGGATATATACATAGCGATGATGGCAAAGAGCATTGCCTGGAAGCCGAAGAATATCCCGCCGCATGACACAACGACGGCATTTATGGAGAAAGAGACAGTTCCGATCGATACGGGGAAGAAATGGGTAACGATCTGTGACACGATATCCGTTCCGCCTGTGTTGCTTCCGCTCTTCATCGTAAGCCCTACACCTATTCCCATCAGACATCCACCGAATATAGCTGATAGAAGTATGTTTATCGGCTCAGAGTAATCAAGGAATCCCTTATAATCCGTAAGATTGCCTATAAGCATCGTCCAGATGGAAAGCATTATGGAGCCTATGAGCGTGCGTATGCCATAGCGCCAGCCGAAAACCTTCATGCCGAAAAGCACTATCGGGATATTTATGCACATCATAACGATACCCTGATCTATGCCGAAGACATAGTAGAATATCGTTCCGATACCTGTTGCTCCTCCACCTGTTATATGCGCAGGCGTATAGAAGACAGTAGCCGCCGTCGCGGCTATGGCAGTACCGACAATCAGGAAGATATAATCCCTGACGCTTGAGAAGATACGGAATCCGTGTGCAGCCATAACTGAATGATAAGGCATCCCGAAGGATGCCTCAATAGATTCAGCCTACTACCTTATGCAGCGTTTCGCGGACTGCACCAGGACCTTTGATCATAGAAGCAAAGTATCCAAGAACCTTATCCGCCAGACCTGCCTCAAACAGATCCACGCCGAAGATCTTCTGGTTGGAGAGGATCTCCCTGAGCTGGTCAAGGTTGCCTGCGTATCCGAGCTCGATTCCCTTAAGAGCATCCTTGGCATATGCAAGGAGAGGATCGGAGGATGGCTCAAAGACCTTTCCCTCATCATCAACGCCCATCGCGTATCTCAGCCATGCGGCAAAGACAAGCGGTATGCATACCAGATCATCGATTGAGAGCTTATCGGAGGCAAGATATGCCTTGATTGTCTCTCCGAAGCGGATGGAGAGCTTCTGTGATGTATCGGTTGCGATGCGCTGCGGCGTATCGGGCATGAATGGATTCGGGATCCTTATATCAACAACCTCATCGATGAACTTCTTAGGATCGATGATTCCAGGGTTAACGACAACAGGGAGGCCTTCCTTGTATCCTATTCTCTTCACGAGCTTCACAAGATCGGCATCCTTCATCTCGTATGCGATGAGAGTATAGCCAAGGAGGCAGCCGAAGACAGCAAGCGCAGTATGAAGAGGATTGAGGCATGTGCAGACCTTCATCTTCTCGACCTTGTTCACAGTATCGCGATCAGTGAAATAGACACCGGCATTCTCAAGAGCAGGTCTTCCGTTGGGGAATGTATCCTCGATCACAAGATACTCACACTCCTCCGCATTCACGAATGATGCGATATATGTGTGCTTATCAGTGATGACAGTCTCAGTATCCTCATAGCCATCTGCAGCGAGCATCGATGCAACGCTCTTGTCCGGGCGCGGAGTGATCTTATCAATCATCGACCATGGATAGGATACCTTATCGGAATTCACATACTCCTCGAAGCCCTTGTCTACAAGACCTGCCTTGCACCATTCGCCGACGATTGTCGTTATCGCCGTCTGGACCTTCTCTCCATTATGGGAGCAGTTGTCCATCGATACGAGTGCAATAGGATAAGCTCCGCTCTTATAGCGCATCAGAAGGAGCTCCGCAAGGCGGGAGAGGAACATGATGCACTTCCCAGGTCCTTCCTGGAAATCATGGACATAGCCCTTAAGGTACTCACCGGAGGGATCCTTGAGCGCATAGCCCTTCTCCGTAATTGTGAAGGAGACCATCTGCAGGGACGGCGATGTGAAGACCTCGCCGAATCTCTTCCATGCATCTGCAAACTGATAATCGCAAGGATAGGCCTCAGTCACCGAACCGACAATCTCCTTATCGATTGAGCCATTGGCCTTGAGAGTAACAAGGAGCGTCAGCCTGTCATACTTATCGTAGATATCGCTGATGATATCATAATCGAAACCCTCTCCGACTATGATGCCCTTATCGGTCAGCCCCTTCTCGATGAGAATCTGGTCAAGCCTTGCAGGGAAACCGCGGAATATATTGCCAGCACCGAAATGCACCCATACAGGAGCATCATGCGTAGCTTTCTCTATGCCTGCCCTGTCATAATCAAAGAGCTTATAACCCTTTTCCTTCCATTCAGGGCACCTGAGCCCTTCATTGCTGAGTTTCATAATCAACCTTCTTTATAGATGAAATACTCCGGATGAGCCTCGACAATAGCCTTTGACTCATACCTGAGCTTAGAAAGATGCTCTGTCTCGATTGAGAGAGCACTCCCAAAATCATGCTCGGCAAGCGCCTTCGCAAGCTGCTGATGCTGTTCAAGATTCGTTCTGAGGATCTCATCGGACCCCATCGATAGGATACGCATCCTTCTATGATTCGATGTCTCACGGAGTATGAGCTGCCAGATCCGGGAAAGGCCCGTTGCCTCGAAGAATATGGCATGCATATCATCATCGGCGTTGTAGAAGCCAACAGTATCGCCGGACTCAAGCGCTTCCTTCTGAAGCTCTATGAAGTACTCGATCCTCGTGATATCGGAGAGCTTCATATAGTCCTTGAAACGCTCGATGGCGCTCTTCTCAAGGGCCAGGCGGAAGAAACGCTCATCCTCCACCTTCCCAAGATCTATCCTGGATACCCAGCAGCCGCGCTGCGGTCGCATCACAACAAGCGCATCCGACCTCAGCCTCATCAGGGCATCACGGACGGGCGACCGCGACACATCGAATCTCTCTGATACCTCCTGTGGCGATATCTCATCCCCAGGCTTGCGCCTGAGGAAGATTATCTCGTCCTTAAGAGCATCGTAGATCGTCTCGCTCGATGTTATCCTCATCCTTATTTAAGCCTCTTCTCGCTCTTGTCGATAGCTTCCCAGAGACCGAGGATATACTCAGCACCAAGGGCTCTGTCATAAAGTCCATAACCTGGCATCGAGACCTCTCCCCAGATAGCTCTTCCATGATCAGGGCGGATAGGACCATCGAAGCCCGTCTCATAGAGAGCGCGTACCATTTCATACAGATCAAAAGATCCGTCCGATGACAGATGCGCGGCTTCCTCAAAAACACCGGGGCCGAAGTGATGGAGATTCCTCACATGAGCGAAATGGATGCGCCCTGGGAGTGCACGGATGATTCCTGGGAGGTCGTTCTTAGGATTCGAGCCGAATGAGCCTGCGCAGAACGTCAGGCCATTGAACGGGGAATCGACAGCCTTCATCACACGGAGGATCTTCTCCTTCGATGTTATTATCCTCGGAAGTCCGAATACAGGCCATGCCGGATCATCGGGATGGATTGCCATCTTTATACCATACTTCTCGCATACAGGCTGGATTGCCTTGAGGAAGTAGACGAGGTTATCGAAAAGCTTCTCCTCTGTAACATCCTTATAAGCCTCGAAGAGCTCCTTCACATGAGCAAGCCTCTCCGGCTCCCAGCCCGGCATCACATATCCGTTGGAGTTATCATTGGTCTGATCGAAGAATGTCTGTGGATCGATTGAATCAACAACCTTCTGGTCATATGCAAGGACAGTTGCCCCGTCGGGCCTGACCTTCGCGAGATCGGTTCTTGTCCAATCGAAGACAGGCATGAAGTTGTAGCATACCAGTTTGATATCGCACTTGGCGAGATTCTCAAGTGTCTGGATATAGTTCTCGATATACTTATCGCGTGTCGGACGTCCGATCTTTATATCATCATGGATATTGACGCTCTCGATGCCAGCAATAGTAAGCCCTGCATCCTCTACTTCCTTCTTCAGAGCCTGGATTCTCTCAATCGGCCAGAGCTCCCCTGCCGGGATATCATAGAGTGTAGTTATAACCCCTGTTACACCTGGAACCTGTCTTATCTGCCAGAGTTTGACGGAATCGAACTTCTCGCCGAACCATCTCATTGTCATCTGCATGGCGATCTCTCCTTCTGTATCTGATATACTAATATATTAGTTCAGGTTCCAATATCTGTAAAGAAGAATATTCAGGCACTAAAAATCCGGCTCGATGGCCGGATACATATCAGCTGCAAAGGATCAGCTGTTCTTCTTGAGTAGGTCCCTGATCTCAGTAAGAAGCTGGATATCGGCAGGAGGTGCTGCAGGAGCTGCAGGCTTCGCCTCCTCTTCCTTCTTCTTCATATCATGGAGCTTGTTGAAGCCCTTAACCACGCAGAATACGCAGAATGCGATTACCACAAAGCTGATGATTGCATTGATGAATACGCCATATCTGATAGCAACCTCTGGATCTGTCTCAGTAGCAGCCTTAAGGATGATTTTGAGATCAGAGAAGTCGATTCCGCCGATTACTAGTCCGATGACTGGCATGATAATATCGTTGACCGCGGATGTGACGATTGCCGTGAATGCTGCGCCTACGACCATACCTACTGCCATATCAAGCACATTGCCGCGCGCGATGAATTTTCTGAACTCTGCAAAGAATCCTGTGTCTTTCATGCTTATATTTCCTTATAATTTTTAAAATTCCTTGGTGAGTATATTGTTTATGCGCGAGTTTGGAAAGCCTTTTGCACAATTAATCTGCCGACCATCACAATATACTCACATATGCTGTCATTATAAGCGACAAAGCATGCTCTGGTGCTCATCGCAGACAACAGCATAAAGCTCTCTTCATCACGCTCATAATCTGCGCCGCAATGATGTTCGCAGCGCTCCTGCCCTTGCATACATGCAGCGTCTGATGAGAGATAGCCATTGAGCCTCTTGTCTGATATATTTCTCAGTAGTGCTGCCATAAGGCAGTACGGCTAAGGAGGCTCCGATGAGGATCACTATCTGCGAGAACAAAATCGAGCTTGGGGCGCAGGCAGCGGCCATGGGCAGGTATCATATCAATACAGCAATCCAGGAACGTGGGAGAGCCAATGTGGCCTTCGTCACAGGCACAAGCCAGATTGAGATGCTGAAAGCGCTACGCTCAATGGAGATAGACTGGAGCAAGGTCAATATATTCCTTCTTGATGAATTCATAGGCCTCCCCGATGGACACAAAGCCTCATCCGAGACTTTCCTTAAGGAGAATTTCCTCAGCTACCTTCCGCCTGTAGGCAACTTCCATCCGATATCGAGACAAGAGGATGCGGAAAAGACAGTCAGCGAGATGAACAGTCTTATGGCCAACTACCCTCTCGATGTGACATTCATATGCATCGGGGAAAATGGCCACCTTGCATTCAATGATCCCCCTGCGGACCTCGATACAACAGACCCATATATAATTGTGGAACTTGAAAGAAGGTCCAGAAGGCAGCAGGTAGGCGAAGGCTGGTTCAAAAATATCGATGAAGTGCCTTCCCGGGCGATAACGATGTCGATACATGAGATTATCTCGTCAAAGAACATCATCTGCTCATGTCCTGACCAGCGCAAGGCAAAAGCTGTAGCGATGTGCATATTCGATGATATAGCACCAGCTGCGCCATGTGCCACTCTAAGGCGTACGGAGTGTTCGCTCTTTCTGGACAGACAATCCAGCTGCCTGATACTCAGCGATCGCAGACAGAACTGACTGGTTCCCTCCCCGGAGGGAATCTTTTTTATAAAATTCCGCAGAACGGCCTTTTCAGACATTATGGAATCGGAATGTAACCTTTAAAGTATTATAAAGTGTTTTATTTACATGGACTTGCAGGAATCCATAAAGAAAACCTTTAAAGGAGGCCGCTTTATCAGACTACTGCAGAAAATCATGATAATTGCAATTGTGGCAGTGCTTCCATTAGCTGCTGCAGATATACCTGTGATTACATTGGATGAAGCGTTAAGATCTGCGGCGGAGAATAATATCTCAATCAAATCCGCAGAAGTGACTCTCAATCGGTCAATCAGGAACGCTGACAACGCCATGGGGGCATTCATGCCGGACCTGAGGCTTAGCGCAGGGCTGCAGGCAGGAGGGAATTTTCCTCCGGCAACGGAAGCTCCTGCATATACGGGGCTTACGCTCAATGCAGGCGCTTCCGCTTCCTTTTCCTTCAGCGGATCAATGATAAAGGATGGAGAGACAAGGGCTCTGGACAGGGAAGATGCCATACTAACGTTCCAAAACGATACCAAAAGCATAGAGCAGTTAATCATAACAGCCTACTGGACAATAGCTGCAAACAAGATTCAGGCAGATAATGCCTCGACGCTGGCAGAAGATGCTAAGACGCAGTACGAATCCACTCTAGCGATGTATAACAGCGGGATATCCGATGAGCTGGCACTGAATCAGGCAGAGCTTGCATACAATCAGGCGATGCTCACAGTGAAGACAGCAGAGGATACGCTGGAGAATTCCAAGGATTCCCTCAGAACTCTCACAGGCATCGGCGGGGACTTCTCCATCTCCCCTCTTCCCGAAACTGTTTATCTCTGCTTCCCATCTGCCGAGGATGTATTCGGGGAATACAGCGAGAGGAGCACCGCAATAAGACAGAGCCGCAATAATCTTGCCTCGGCGAGGAATACGCTTGACAGCACAAGACTTGACTCCTATGTTCCGACAATCACCGCCGATCTCAGCTACAGCTACAGAGGAGGATGGAACGCATCATGGGATTATGGCTCATCGGGCCATGGCCTCACTGGCGGCATCTCCGTATTGCTTCCTATCGGGGCAATACTCCCTGGCGGGAGCGGGGATACTGCCATCAGGAACGCAGAGGATGAAGTAATGATACAGTCACTTGCGCTTATGCAGTCGCAGGAAGATCTCATGTCCTCTATAAGGGACTGCATCGCACGCATCAGCCAGTATCAGGACAGCATGGACATGGCTGAGAAATCCGTCTCATCGGCAGAAAGGACATACGAGCTGATGAACGAAGCATATGAAGCGGGGCTCGTCACCGATTCAGAGCTTGCGGATACCAGAACGGAGGTGCTTACGGCCAGATTCGAGGCACTTGCCTACAATATAAATCAGCTGCTCGAAAGCTATAGCCTGGCATATATGCTGGATATAAGCATCGAGGATCTACAAGCTGAATATGGAATTAAGGGAGAATAGCCAATGGATGGAAATGATAGCAGAAAGAAGATTCAGGAGCCCGATTTCGAGGCACTTGCCTCTATGAAAAGCACCTCGAAAGCAAGCAGGCTGACAACAGCAGTCCTGCTTCTGCTCTGCATCATCCTCACAGCAGCCGTACTTGTGAAGATGTTCAGCGCACCACCCGCAGAGGAGGCGCTGGCTACGGACAATAATGTGCTTGCGGCAGTGAATGTATCGGCTGCTCCTGCAGAGTACGGAACTTTCGTGAAGATCTCCAGGATGAATGGTGAGATCAGGAGGGCAGGCAACGACATAATCATCTATCCGGAGATAACATCGACGGGAATGGTGACGGATGTCCTGATTGATGAAGGTGATACCATCAATAGAGGAGATATCGTGGCATACATCGATTCTTCCCGTCCTGGATCAATCTATAAGATCAGCCCGGTCATCGCAAAGACCGGCGGCATAGTCCTGGATGTGAATGTATCGGAGGGTGAAAGGATAAGCTCATCTACAGCCATAGCAACGATAACGAACAATGATGATTTGGTAATAAGGGCCTCCATTCCCGAGAAATTCATAGGAACGCTCAGAAAAGGAATGACGGCGGAGTTTGAGACAGTTGCCTATCCAGGAAGGATGTATACAGCAGCCCTCTCCTACATCGCCCCTTCTGTGGATACAACATCAAGAACAACAGATATCGAGCTGACGATAACGGGCAATACCGAAGGTCTTATGTCAGGCATGTACATCAAGCTTAATCTTGAGACAGAGCATCAGGATGATGTCCTGATGGTACCGGCATCCGCTGTTGATGAGTATCTTGGCGATGATGTCGTGTTCATCGTGGACAATGGAAGCGCAAGACGCCAGGTGGTTACCACAGGAAGCACGAACAATTCTGAGACGGTGATTCTTTCAGGCCTTTCCGAAGGGGAACTTGTAATCACAGCAGGCAATGTCACAGATGGAACCGCTATAAGCGTTGTATAGGGGAAAAGCCATATGACTATATCGGAATTATCTGTAAGACGCCCTGTACTGATGACAATGGCATATGTGCTTATCTCAGTCATATGCCTTGTATTCCTGCCGCGTCTCGATATGTCCCTCTACCCGGATGTGGAGATGCCTGTGATGTCTGTTGTCATCGATTGCAACGACGCAGGACCGGAGGAAGTCGATCTCCAGGTCACCGATGCCATGGAAGAAGCACTCAACTCTCTGCAGAACCTCGATACGATGACCTCTATTTCGCGCGAAGGCAGATGCACTATAAGGCTTGAGTTCGATTATGGTACGGACCTCGATGAGGCAGCAGAGGATGTGAACACGATTGTATCAATGCGCTCGAGATTCCTTCCTGACTGGGCAGAGACACCGCGAGTGATCCGCTACGATTCAACAGGCTCCACCACAGTCATGCGCCTCGTCCTTACAGGCAACAGATCAAAAGACGACCTGCACTACATAGCAGAGAATACCGTCCAGCCTCTTATTGAAAGGATTGAGGGCGTATCACAGGTGAATGTCTATGGCGGAGCGAATATAGAATACTGTGTCGAAGTCGACCCAAACAGACTTGAGGCATATGGACTGACACTCTCCCAGGTGTCCTCGAGAATTGCTTCAAGGAATGTGCAGAGCACAGGAGGTGAGATCACCCAGAACGGATTCGACTACCAGATTACGACAGACGCCCGATACATGACCGTTGAGGATATAAATGAAACCATCGTAGGATATGCAGGCAATAAGCCAATCTATCTGCAGGATATAGCGGAGGTGCGCAGGGATAATGAGAGAGGTGGACGGCTCCAGTATCTTGATGGAGAAGAGGTCATAACGATAAGCGTATCGAATGAGTCCGATGCAAATGAGACAACGGTAGCCAAGAATATAAGGGAATCCCTTCCTGAGATCAGAGCCGCACTCCCCTCTGGTCTCAGTCTCATTATCCAGCGTGATAATACGGAGATGATCACCGATACGATGAATGAGGTATATAACTCGGCAATACAGGGAGTCATTCTTGCAGCATTCATAATCTTCGTATTCCTCAGAGGCATAAAGAGCACGATCATAATCTCGCTTTCGATGCCGATCTGCATACTGATCACTCTCATGATCATGTCGATATCAGGGATGTCGGTGAATGCGATGACCATGTCGGGTCTCATACTCGGAATAGGTATGACGGTCGACGCCTCTATCATCATACTAGAGAATACCTATTCCTTCAGGCAGAAGGGAGAGCGCTCAGCTGTAGCTGCGATCCTTGGAAGCAAGAATATGTTCACGGCCATTGTCGCATCGACGCTGACGACGATCTGCGTATTCGTCCCGATCATCATCTACAAATATGATATCGGGATGATCGGAGTGTTGTTCCAGGATCTCGTCATCACAGTGTGCATCTCGCTCTTCAGCTCCCTCTTCGTCGCTGTCACTCTTGTTCCGGCCCTCTGCGGCTCGATACTGAAGATAAACACAAGAACGCAGAAACCGCTGAAGAACAGAGTCCTCCGGAGCATCGATGATGCGATGGAACGCGGAGAGATGCATATGCGCAACGCATACGTACGTGTGCTGAACTACTTCCTTGACAGGAAGTTCCTTCTCATACTGCTTCTCGTCCTGCTTCTTATCATATCGATCCAGAAGTTCACGGAGATAGGAATATCGCTGGTGCCTCAGCAGACTACGGATGACAGTGTGACCCTGAATCTGGAACTTGAGCAGGGAACGACACAGGATGTCACGAAGGAATATGTCTTCACAATGCTGAAGAACGTTCTTGATACCCTTCCCGAGGGGAGCTATGAGAGCATCATGACAACAGTAGGCAGCAGCAACACTGGAAATATCGAGATAGAGCTGCCGGAGATAACAGCGCAGACCTATACTGTCTCCGATATCCAGGGTATGCTCCGGCCATTCCTCGATGATGACCCGCGAGCTGACTGGATATTCTCCTCAGGCCGTTCGATGAGCGGGCAAGGTATCGAAGTCGTTATCTACTCAGACACACCAGAGCTAGCAGCCGCAGCTTCCGATGAGATCATGGGAATACTGGATTATTATGTCCCACAGGTAGAGAACCTCTCTTCCGATCTCGAGAACGGTGCTCCTAAGTATGATATCGCTATCGATCAGATGAAGCTCAGAGATCTTGGGATCTCGGTAGGAGATCTCACCACGGCGGTCAATGCAGCGCTGACCGGACTCACCGCCACGGAGATATCGACATTTGTCGCAGACGAGACCTATGACCTTATCGTACGCATAGATGAGAACGAGATACAGAGCGTCGAGGATCTCTCATCGCTGATGATTCCGACAGCCAATGGCGGCCGTGTAAGACTCGATGCTGTTGCCGACTTCGTCGAAGATACTGCTCCTATGTCCATCAGAAGGGAGAACAGGGAAAGGGTCAACCGTATCAATGCCGATGTCATGGAAGGTTATGCCGCAAATGAGGTGCAGGCACTTGTCGATAGGGCGCTTGAGGAGCATCTTGTACTTCCCGAAGGTGTAAGGATTGAGCAGCATGGTGAGATGTATACATTCGCAGAGTACCTGCCTACGATGATTATGATCATTCTCCTTGCCCTATTCCTCGTATACGCCGTCATGGCTGCCCAGTTCGAGTCGCTGATGGATCCGTTCATAATCTTCGCGACAATCCCTCTGCTGCTTATAGGCGTTATATGGATACACATAGCAATGGGAGAGCCATTCTCGCTATTCAGCATCGTTGGTGTCATTGCCTTGATTGGAGTCGTGGTCAACAATGGAATTGTTCTTGTTGACTGCATAAACAGACTGATAGAGCAGAAAGTACCTGTGAAGCAGGCCTGTCTCCAGGCCGCATATGGACGTCTCAGACCAATCCTCATGACGACGCTCACGACAATCCTTGGAATGATTCCGATGGCATTCTTCCCGGGAAAAGGTGCTGAGATGATGCAGCCGATAGCTGTCACGTTCGTGGGAGGAATAACGACAGGCGCATTCCTTACCCTGCTGCTTTCCCCTGTCCTCTATCTGATCTTCAACAAGCACAAGGAGAAGAAGTTCGATGATCCGAATACGCTCACGAACCAGCT
>CALXLE010000094.1 GCA_944389115.1 uncultured Spirochaetaceae bacterium | reverse complement strand
AGCTCCGCCCCATCTGCTTGTAAGGACCTTTGCACCTTCACGGTGAGCGTTCTTTGAAACATTGCCTGCCATATCTATATCCTCCGGATTTCGATTTCAATTTCTGTATGATGATACTCATCAACAGTTCTATTGTCAAACGGCATAGACATGATACCAACGAAAGGCATTCAGGGCAAGTATTGCGCTATGCTTCTCTGCTTTTACCCCAGAAAAGAGGTTTTCTGCCTCTTTTGCATCAAAAAAAAAGGTGTGTATGCGGGAAAACCCTAATATAATCTATTTATAAACTGAAAGGGTGAAGAGGTCATTATTTATGAAGAAGATCCTTTTTGCGGCATCCGAATGCGTGCCATTTGTGAAAACGGGAGGACTGGCGGATGTCGTAGGAAGTCTGCCTCAGGCTTTTGATAAAGATGAATACGATGTGCGTGTAATAATACCATGCTATCATGCTATCCGTCCTGACTGGAGGGAGAAGATGGAGACCATCTACTACTTCCAGATGGATAACAGAATCTATGTCGGTGTAAAGCGCCTTGTCCATGATGGCATCACCTATTACTTCATCGACAATGAGCAGTATTTCTCGGGAATCGTCCCCTACTATGATATGTTCCAGGATCTTGAGAGATTCGCATATTTTTCAAAGGCGATTCTCTCGGCGCTTCCTCTCATAGGTTTCCGCCCTGATATCATACACTGCCATGACTGGCAGACATCGCTTGTACCTGTATATCTCAATACAGTATTCCAGGGGGATCCGTTCTTCAGGGGAATCAGGACCGTGTTCACGATCCACAACATAAGATTCAAAGGCGAATGGGATGTAGGACATATCAAATGGGTATCTGGGCTTCCTGATGAGTGCTTCGAGCCAGGACTTCTTGTAAGCCCATACCAGAACAGATCCATTCCGCGCAATGACTGGAACTGCACGATGATGAGAGGAGGCCTTGTCTATTCCGACTACATCACGACTGTCAGCAACAGCTATGCATGGGAGATCCAGACCCCCGCTTTCGGCGAAGGTCTTGATGACATCCTGAAATGGCGGCATGAAAGGCTATGGGGCATCATTAACGGAATCGACTACAAGGTCTGGGATCCCAAGACAGACAAGAAGATACCGAACAACTATGGAATCAACAACTTCGTATCGAACAGAAAGAAGAATAAGACAGCCCTTCAGAAGGAGCTTGGCATGCCTGTCGATGACAAGAAGTTCATGATTGCGATCGTCTCACGTCTCACGGACCAGAAGGGTCTTGATCTTGTCGATCAGGTCATGGACAGAATCTGCTCGATGAACGTAAGCATGGTCGTTCTCGGTACAGGTGCGGAGCATTACGAGAACATGTTCAGGTATTATCAGGGCAAGTATCCTGATAAAGTCGCTGCATGCATCTGCTACTCCGATGATCTTGCGCACAAGATCTATGCTTCCTGCGATGCGATCCTCGTTCCTTCAGCATTCGAGCCATGCGGGCTGACCCAGCTTATCGCTCTCAGATATGGAATGGTACCGATTGTGCATGAGATCGGAGGACTGAAGGATACCGTAAAGCCGTTCAACGAATTCGCCGATGAGGGAACAGGCTTTTCCTTCTATAACTATACATCCTCGGATCTTATCGACAGGATCAAGCATGCGGAATACATATTCTATGAGAAGAATGATCTCTGGAAGCATATGCAGAAGAGAGGCATGGCCGAGGACTGGTCATGGAAGAAATCAATGGAGATCTACAAGGATCTCTACTCGAGGATGTGATGATGCTCAGGTTCGCATTCATGCTTATGGGACCATATGATCCGGGACGGGATGATGTGATGTTCGGGGATGGCTGCACAAGGATGATCGGCGTCCCCGATATCGAGACAGCCGCACAGATTGCAAAGAAGCTGGCAGATGAGGGATATGGAGCCATCGAGCTCTGCGGTGCTTTCGGCGAGGACGGTGCAAGAAAAATCATTGAAGCAACCGGGCACAGCATCGCGGTCGGCTTCGTCACCCATTTTCCGGAAGATGATGGCCTTTTCCAGAAAGCATTCGGAAATTGATTCAGTCAGGAGGAGCCCTGAAATGGGCTCTTCCCATGCAGACAGAAGGCCTCCATCCTCTGCAGGCAATATCATTAAGTTAAGCTTCTGACTGCCGGTTTCGGCATTGGGAATCGGAAGCTTTTCTCATTAGGCCATTAAGCTAAGAAAGCTACCAATAGCTGAATCAGCAGTATAGGCCATATAAGGCAATCCTGCTGGAAAATATTCTATGAAGATAATGGACACTGTAACGCAAAATGCCACACACATCCTGAAGGAGATAGGATTATTCCTCTGAAATCAAGCCTTGATGCCTTCACTTAATGACATTGATATCCAGCCCCTGGGTTATGATGGGTTTATATGCGTTATCTAGCCAATCCGGTAAATAAAAAACAGCATTTTATTATCTTATAATTGATAAAGAATAGGATTTTTATTATCTTATAATTGATAAAACAGGGAGCGGATAGAATGGACCTTGCCATACTTAAGAGAATCATCCTAGAGCAGCATGAGATCATCAAGAACATGCATGTCGTTCAGCGGGAAAATGAAATAGAAGGCGGGAGCAACCGCATTCTCGTTGGGTTGAGACGAGCTGGTAAAACGACGATGCTGTATCGTCTTGTTCTCAGCCTTGTTGAAAGCGGCATCGACTGGCATCAGATTATATACATCAATTTCGAAGACGAGAGGCTGGACGGTTTCACTGCAGATGATTTTGATGACATCCTTGCAATCAAGGTGGAACTTACAGATAAGGAAGGATGGTTCTTCTTCGATGAGATACAGAATGTGCCACTCTGGGAGAAGTTCTGCCGCCGTCTTGCCGATTCGAAGATGCATGTTTTCGTAACCGGAAGCAATGCGCGTATGCTGAGCAGAGAGATGGAGAGCATTCTTGGCGGACGTTTCCTGTCAACGCTTGTGTTCCCTTATTCCTTCCGCGAATATCTAGAGGCGGAACGCATTCCCCATGACAGCGATGCGATGCTGAAGACGGACTCATCCTCTAGGATTCTCAGGGCATTTGATGAATACCTGCATTTCGGCGGCTTCCCGGAGAACATAGGCAGAAGCAACAGGAGGGAATACGTCTCATCCGTCTATCGCAAGGTCCTTGAAGGGGATATCATAACACGCCGTGAGATACGCAATCCCATATCCCTCCGCCTTATGGTCAAGAAGATTGCCGAATCGGTGAAGGATACCATCTCGTACAACAGAATTGCAGCTGCGATGAAAGGCATAGGCGTGAGGATGAATCCACAGACAGCAATCGATTATATGTCGTATATGGAGGAAGCATATCTGATATTCCCTGTACGAAACTGGTTCTCCCCGTTCTCCGGAAGGGAATCGGTAAGGAAGCATTACTTCACCGATACAGGGATACTCTCGCTCTTTCTGGTGGACAGGGATCCTGTCCTCCTTGAAAATATGATTGCTTCCGAGTTCTACAGGCGGCATCCTGCCGATCTCGAGGAAAGCGTAGCTTTCGTTAAGAGTGCGAAAACCGGTCTGGACATCGATTTCTATCTTCCTGCTGAGCAGGTCCTCATCCAGGTCTCTTACAGTCTGGATCAGAGCTCGAGGGAGCGTGAAGTGAACGCTCTGGTGAAGGCGGGCAGGCTGATGCCGGATGTCCGCAGGTTCATCATCCTCACATTCAGCGAAAGCGGAACGATCGAGGCTGGGGATATCCGGATCGAAGTCATGCCTGTATGGAGATGGCTTCTGGAAGGCTGAGGCATAGAAAAAGAGAATCCATATGGTCGTTTAGTTCCAGTCAAGCAGAATGCCCAGGATAATATCAATGCGGGAAGACTTTCCTATATGCACATCACCCTATCTTACTGATCTTGCAGCAGTCAAATTAAAAGGAGTGCATTGCGCACTCCCCTGCATCATTATTACCATTTATTATTTTTCACTCAGCGCTTTCAGCAGCAGGAATCGATGTATCCAGAGGCTGAAGTCCCTTTATAGATATATCCACATTGTAGCCCTTGCTATCGAGATAATGGAGTATCTCCTCGAGCGTGAAGTTATCAAGAGATGCTGCATCGGATACATACCTCACGCTCCCATTCCCTGCCTGGACAGCAAATGATGGAAGGATCTCGCCAGTCTGCTCATCGGATGTACCGAAGAACATGAAACTTCCAATGAAGATGAAGACCACTGCAGCAGCTGCGGTGACAAGCGAAGGAAGGGATACCTCAAGACGGCGGCGGAAGAAACCGACCTTGCGCCCGTTCTGGAAGTACTTGGCATCAAGGACTGAGAGGATCCTATCCTTATTCCGATCAAGCATCTGGCTAGGATACTCGGTGCTGCGGATTCTGTCTCCGATTTCCCTCATATCCTCAAGATGGTGGCGGCATGCTGGACAGTGCTCCAGATGCTCCTTTACCTGTGTTCTATATGGCTCTGCAAGCTCACCATCAAGATAAGCTGAGAGCATCTGGGCATCAATACACATCCCTCTCATCTCCTCTAAGGACTTCCTCGAGCTTCTTTCTGGCTCTGAAAACCCTCACCTTCACATTAGTCTCCGAGATACCAAGCACCTTTGATATCGACTTGTAATCAAGCCCGGAGAACTCCTTCAGCTGTATCACAAGCCTGAGATTCTCAGGCAGGGCATCTATCGCCCTTCGGACCTCTTCACGGTTCTCCCGCTCAATAGCCTCGCTGGCGCCATCCTTCTCATCAGCTGCAGCGGAAGGCATTCTCTTCACCTTCTCAACCATCTCTATCTCACGCTTATTGCGCCTGATATGGTTGAGGGCAAGATTCTTCGCCACCCTGATAAGCCAGTACCGGGCATCCTCCTCAGAAGGAAAGGTCATGTTCTTAACATAGAACCTTTCAAATGCCTCCTGGGTAAGATCCTCCGCAATCTCAAGGTTGTACACGATATGCATTATCACCTGTACAAGCAGATGATAGTCTGCATCATATACTCGCCTGAAATCATCACGGTCAGTGCTCTTTATCTCCATCTCTTTAACACATCACCTATTCTGAAGGTTACACATTTTTCTCAAGAACCGGGCCCTTAGGTGTATCCTTCACTATATAGCCCCTCTGGAGAAGCTCAGCGCGGATCTCATCGGCTCTCTGGTAATTCTTTTCCTTCTTTGCCTTTGCGCGCTCTTCCACAAGAGCCCATTCCTCATCTCCGCCGATTCTCTCTTCCTTATATGGCTCAATTGCCTCAAAGCCAAGACCGAGTATACCATCCATATGGTACAGGGCTGCAAGCTTATCTGCAGCAGGAAGAGATGATTTCAGCAGAAGATGAACAACAGAGAGTGCCTGCGGTGCTGAGAGATCATTCTCCATAGCCTTATCGAAGTCATCCATATACTTCCTGGCCTCTGGTGACGGCTCTGAAGCAGGTTCCGCCTCTGCTTTATACTCCGCTATCTTCTGCACAAGTCCCTTTCTTGCGCTTCTGGCATGGTCAAGGGCCTCATATGAGAACATCAGCTGGCTTCTATAGTGGCCAGAGAGGCAGAAGTACCTGTAATCAAGAGGATCATATCCCTTTTCCTTGAGAAGCGACAGCGTGAGGAATTCACCTGAGGACTTGCTCATCTTGCCCTTGTCATTGACGAGGAATTCACCATGGCACCAGTAATTGACCCATGTATGTCCTGTCGCGGCCTCTGACTGCGCTATCTCATTCGTATGATGTACAGGAATCGCATCGATACCGCCGCAGTGGATATCAAATTGCTCGCCTAGATACTTCATGGACATAGCAGAGCACTCGATGTGCCAGCCTGGGTATCCTCTGCCCCACGGGGAATCCCAGGTCATAGCCTGATCCTTGAACTTAGAATTCGTGAACCAGAGCACGAAATCCTTCGGATTCCTCTTGTTCGAGTCGACCTCAATCCTTGCTCCGCTCCTGAGATCATCGAGATTCAGGCGCGCAAGCTTGCCATAGTCATCGATCGTATCAATCGAAAAGTAGACATTGCCGCCAGCTGTATATGTATGGCCCCTGTCCTCAAGGCGCTTGATCAGCTCTATCATGTCCTGGATGTGATCCGTAGCCTTGCATACGATATCAGGGCGGATGATATTAAGATCCTTCTCATCGGCAAAGAATGCCTTAGTATAGAAATCCGCGATCTCCCACACCGACTTTCCTGTCTCCCTGGACCTCTTGCCAAGCTTGTCCTCGCCATCATCTCCATCACCTGTAAGATGACCGACATCGGTTATATTCATGACATGGCAGAGGTCATATCCTGCACGGCGGAGCGTACGATGGAGCAGATCCTCGAATATATATGTTCTCAGGTTTCCGATATGGGCATAGTTGTATACAGTAGGTCCGCAGCAGTACATGGACACCTTGCCCGGTACAATAGGGACAAATTCCTCAACGCTTCTGGACATCGTATTGTATAGCTTCATAAAACCCTCCTATAGGGAAAAGTCAACCGTCAAGGGCTGATTTCTGCTTATCAGATATTATAGTCAAATGATGCTGTCAAAGACCAGAGGCCTGTTCCATTTAGCTGATTCTCGTGTATCATTTTCATATGCGGAACATAAATGGCGGAGGAATCGCGCTCGCAGAGAACTTCAGCATGAAGGAGATAAGCCTTTTCAGAGCTGGTGGAATGGCTGAGCTCTATGCCGAACCGCGCACATTTGACGAGCTCCTTTCCGTCCTTGATCTCGCATCAAGAAGGAATCTGCATATCGAGGTAATCGGGGCAGGCTCCCATATCCTCGCCCCGGAATCGGGCATAGAGGGTCTGCTGATTTCAACCAGGAGCATGAAGGGAATAACGATAAGAGGAGATCTCCTTACCGCTGGTCCTGGAGAGATGTTCGATGGGATAATCAACATCGCCATCGACCATAATCTAATTGGTCTTGAGGAGCTTGGGGGAATCCCAGGGACAATCGCCGGCGCTATATCCGTGAATGCATCTGCAAACGGACGCTCTATCTCCGATGCATTCTTCTATGCTGATTCGGTAACGCCGGACGGAAGGATGCACCGGCGCACATTCTATCCTGATACATTCTCCCATCAGGGATCAGCCTTCTCAGATGATGAGATCATCGTCAACGTTGCCCTCCGCCTGAGGCCATCAAAGGCTACGGCCGAGGCAAGGCTGAGAAAGGAGAAATTCGTCGAGCTCATGTTCATTCCTCCATGCCGGCGCTGCGCAGGAGAGGTCTTCCATGATCTAGCTGATACAAAGGCAGCAGACCTGATCCGGCAGGCAGGCTTCATAAGGGAAGAGGGAATAAGGGCGGAGTTCTCCGACTACCAGAGCAACTGCATATTCACATATGAGGGATGCACTTCCGATGAGATATTCACACTTCTCTGCCGGACTGCGGAGAAGGTATATGAGACCTCAGGCATAATGCTTGAGCCATCGATCACCCTCCTGGGCTCCTTCAGAGAGAGATGGAAAGAGCTGTCTCAACGGTACCATCGGAGCTCAGTCTTAGCCTGATGCTTCTGCCTTCACCGGCTATATCCATCTCTATCTCGGCATAAAGGCTTCTGTCCTCATATCCTATCTCAAACATCCTGTGCCTATAGGAAGCGACAGGCCCCGATGATGTATCGTAACCGATGGAGAATCCTTCATAGCTTAATATGATCCTATCACGCTTATGCGCATTGCCCTTGCCTGAGAATGAGTACTCCATCGATGAGTATATCCTGATACCATGGATATCAAGCTCGGAGCGGATTGATGCCTTCAGGGGAAGAAAATCAGCAGAATAGACGGGAGGTGTGCCGACAAGGAATGCTATATCAGAACGAAAGCCCGCCTCGCCTATCGATACCCTGATGCCCCATGACCGTACGCTCCGCTCATTGTAAAGAGGCATTGTGTCGCCTGCCATAAGATAGATTGAGTACTTTCCCCAATACAATCCCGCTGCGCCGAAGAGCTCAATTCCCTCCTCCGGGGAGAATGAGAGGATGCCTGCTAGATCAAAGAACCGCCATCCCCCTCTGACAGAGGCATACAGCACAGGGATATCAACGCGGGCAGCCTCACCTGCAAGATAGCCATCTTCGCCGGATTCTCCCGGAAAGGCAAAGAGCAGAGCTCCCTCTATGTAGTCCTTCCATCCAGACTGTATGAAGACAAGGGGCCTTCCTGAAAGGGATGCCCCGACCATGAATCCATCCATACCCGCAGCAAAACCGCTCTGTCTGCTGTACCGCTGGTGAAGAGCAACCTCGGGCCGGAGACTGAATGCGGATGAGTATGGATCGGCTATCGTGCGCAGAAGTCCGAACCGCCCTATATCCCCTGCATTGAAATACGGACTATTCACCGTAATGCGCCCAGAAGAGAACGACACGGAATAACCATCTCTGGAAACAGCGAATCCATCGTGGCGGGCAGAGACATCTTCCACTGCGATAGCGGAACAGGAGAATAATGCTGTGAATACAAGAATCAGCAATATGCGCATATAGAATATACGCCCTAGACCACCTTTTCTGACAGACCTGCTCTGCAGAATATGTACTTTTAGCAACTTTGGTGATAATCTTTATTTCTGCATTATTTCTGTTACAGGAGAAAACAGCATGGTTATTCTGACACTGAATTGCGGCAGCTCATCTGCCAAATACCAGGTATATGACTGGGAAGAGAAGGACGTTCTATCTGTTGGTGTTGTAGAACGCATCGGACTGGACTACTCGACTATCGAGCAGAAATCCGCGGGCAAGCCCGTCTATGAAGCACGCTTCTCATCTCCTACCCACAAGGAAGCAATCGAGCTCATACTCAAGATGCTCGTTGATCCGGAATATGGATGCATCAAGTCTCTTGATGAGATCGGGGCTGTCGGACACAGAGTTCTCCATGGCGGCGAGCTTTTCAAGAAATCCACTCTTGTAACAGATGAGGTTGTCGAGCAGCTCAAGACCCTTATCCCGCTCGGACCGCTTCACATGCCTGCAAACATCATGGGAATCGAAGCTGCCAGAAAGCTCATGCCAGGTGTCCCTAATGCCATTGTTATGGATACGGCATTCCACCAGACAATGCCTGAGGAGGCATTCATGTACGCCGTTCCATATGAGTGGTATGAGAAGTACAACGTGCGCCGCTATGGCTTCCACGGAACAAGCCATCTCTACTGCTCAAAAAGAGCAGCTCTTCTTCTTGGCAAGGAAAGCAAGGATACGAATGTCATCGTTCTCCATATCGGCAATGGTGCATCTGCATGTGCTGTAAAGAACGGTGTCTGTGTTGAGACATCGATGGGACTTACCCCGCTTGAAGGCCTTGTTATGGGAACAAGATCGGGCGACATCGATCCTGCAATCATACCCTATATCTGCAACAATACAGGACTCACAGCAAAGGAGATGGATACATACCTCAACAAGAAGTCAGGTCTTGTAGGCATCTGCGGTAAGTCCGACAGGCGCGATGTACACGAAGCTGCTGACAAAGGCGACAAGAGAGCAGCCCTTGGCGTTGCGATGGAGACACACAGGATCAAGAAGTATATCGGTGCATATGCAGCGCTTCTCGGACGTGTTGATGCTATCGTATTCACAGCAGGCGTAGGCGAGATGGGCGAGCACATCAGAAGAGGTGCATGCGAGGGTCTCGAGAATCTTGGCATCATGCTCGATGAGGAGAAGAACAACCTCTCCCACTGCCGCAATGCAGAGACATGCATCTCCAAGGATGAGAGCCCTGTGAAGATCTTCGTAATCCCGACAGATGAGGAGCTGGTCATCACAGAGGATGCATTCGCTCTTATGAATGGTACATATGATGTGCATACGAACTTCCACTACACATTCGAAAGCCCTGATTACGTCAATAAGGCAAGGGCAAGAGGTCTCAAGGAGAATCTGAAGAAGAAGCCTGAGCTCGAGAGAATCATTGCTCTTCCTCCAGGGAAGTCATCATGCTCGGTATCGGGCTGCTGATGATAAAAGCAGGTGGGAATATGAGGGGAACTCGGAAGGGTTCCCTTTTTCATTGCATCAGCACTTGAAGAAGTTTCTCAATGCCATGAGGGCATCTTCCAGATCTCCATCGGCTGTCTCATAGGAGATATTCCCATCATAGCCCTCTGCCTTCAGAATGGATAATGCGGATGAGACGTATGCAGAGAACCCATCTCTGGGCAACGCCCTTCCCTTCTCCGCTATATGGACATGCTTTATATATGGCAGCGCCTTTTCAAGCATTCCCAGGTCCTCTTCATTGTTCATCATGTGGAAGATATCGGCCATCAGCGAGAAGGATGGATGGGAAACTTCACGTACCAGATTATAGCCATCCTCTACTGTATTGATGATATTGCACTCCCCGTATGACAGCGGCTCGATGAGTATCTTGATGCCATAGGCCTCAGCTATCGGTGCAATTGTCCCAGAGATAAGATCGCACAGGATATGATATGCACTGGAAAAAGACATTGTATCAGGATAGCTTCTTGCCTTGCCGCTGCCGAAGACAATGTATCTGGCACCGAGCCGAGAAGCTCGGGGAAGCATCTTCGAAAGATACTCCTCAATAGGCTTTCTGCCAGAGTAAAGAGAGAGTCTGCCTGGGAAAAGATTGCACATCACAGGCGAGGAGAACCAAGAGGAAAGCAGCTCTATATCGCCTTCCTCAAGGTCCTCAAGACATATCAGCGGAAGTTCCGCATAGTCATAGCCGGAATCCGCGACGCTCCGGATAAGCTCCGGGCAGAATGCAAAGAGCGGGGATGTCGCGAACCCGGTACAGAAACCGTATCTCACAGCTTTACGGTCTTTCCTTCCCTGGAGCTTCTGTATACAGCCTCGATCAGCTCCACAGCCTTCCTGGCCTCAGCTCCAGTGATCTCTGGCTCCCTGCCAGTATCGAGAGCATCCATCACATCGGCAAAGACACGGGCATGTCCATGGTTACCGATAGCCTTCGGATCGCCTGCCCCACCTCCGGTCGAAGTGAAATCGGAGTACTTTTCCCTTATCATGGCATCCTCTGGACGCTCATCCTTGAACTGCCAGAATTTAAGGCTTTCCTCCTCTATGATCGCAGAACCCTCGCTGCCGCAGATCTCAATGCGCTTCAGAAAGCCAGGATACGCAGCAGTAGATCCTTCAATTATCCCGATAGCACCGCTTGCGAACGAAAGCACAGCACCGGCTGTGTCCTCAACCTCGATTCTCTCATGGGCAAGCGTCGCAGTGCGTGAAGAGACATCCACGACATCGCCTCCGAACCACCTGAGAAGATCGATAGCATGGATCCCCTGATTCATGAGAGCGCCGCCGCCATCCATCTTCCATGTTCCATGCCAGCTTATATCATCATAGTACGCCTGTGTGCGGAACCATTTGATCTGAGCATCGATAAGCGTTATACGGCCAAACCTGCCCTCATCGATAGCCTTCCTCACAAGTCTTGGAGCATCATGGAAACGCGACTGGAATACGCATGAAAGCATCACGCCGTTCTCCTTGGCGGCATTTATCAGCTGATCGCAGCGCTCCGTGGTTATCTCAATGGGCTTTTCGATGATTACAGCCTTCTTCCTTGCCTTTATGGCAGCAAGGGCAGGCTCTAGGTGGGCACCAGACGGCGTTGTGACCGTAACGATGTCTACATCGGGATCGGCAAGGAAGCTATCGATATCATGATAACTCTTCATGCCATATTCCGAAGCGAATGCATCTGAGCGCTCGCTGCTGAGGTCATAGCACGCAGCAAGCCTGGCATTACCCAAAGACCCCGCTGCAGCTGCATGGACCTTAGCGATTGATCCTGTGCCTATTATCCCAAAACCATACGTTCCAGCCATTACCTTCCTCCTAATATCTCCGCTTTGCTATCGGCCTCGATAGCGAGTCTCATGCTTTCAAGGACATGTTCCTCAGTCATAGCATTATCGGTGCCATGAAGGCAATCGAGTATGAATTCTCCGAAGAACGGAAAACCGATCTTGCCGGTAACCTGCTCATGGTATTCCCCTGTCCCATCGACTATGAAGACATGGTCTCCAGAGCTGTCCACTGCGACATTTATGTACTTCCTGATCTCAATAGTCCCTTTTGTCCCGATGATGAATACCCTGCCATCACCCCATGCCCTAAGGCCATCCGGAGTGAACCAGTCCACACGGACAAAACAGGAAGCGCCGCTCTCTGTCTCGATAACAGCCTCACCGAAATCCTGAAATCCAGGATGGTCCTTCGCAGATATATTGCCTTTGGCGCTATACCGCACAGACGCTGTACGGGAACCTGTGTACGCAAGAAGCTGCTCGAACTGATGGGAGCCGATATCGCCAAGGATACCGCCATTCTTCTTCGGATCGAAGAACCAGTCAGGGCGGGTAGAGGCATTGAGACGATGGGGTGCCATGATATTTATCGCCACGACATTCCCGATACGGCCTTCCTTTATAAGCTTCTCGGCATAGACAGCACCTTCAACATGGACACGCTCCCCGAAGTAGACCATGTACTTCTTTCCAGTACGCGCATGAGCGGATCTGACAGCCTCAAGCTCATCATAAGTCAGCATTCCTGGCTTATCGCAGAAATAGTGCTTTCCATTCTCCATGACCTCGATTCCAAGAGATACACGCCTGTCCGGCCTGATAGCACTTGCAACAAGCTGGATTGAACTGTCCGATATGATAGCATCTCTATCCATAAGCCTGCAGCCAGGATAGCGCTTCACGAAATCCTCAGCCTTCTTCTGGTCGTCATCATATACACCGGCTATCTCCGCCCCTGCTTCCAGCAATCCATTCGTCATAGCGAATATATGGCCATGATCAAGTCCAATCACGGAGAAGCGGAACTCCCCCGGTCCCACAGCCTTGGCTGCGGTTCCGGAGAATACCGGTGCATAGTTCATTCCATCCATCTTATCAGTCTGCAATTCTCTTCCCCTTTAAGATCTTGAACACGCCAAGCTGTGCAAGAATAAGGAAAATGATGAGAGCAAGGAAGAAAAGACAGATCGGACGTGTAAAGAGCGGAGCGAACGATCCATCGGAGAGCTTCAGTGCCCTTCTGAGGTTAGAATCAAGCATCGGACCAAGAATGACTCCAAGCAGGAATGGTGCTGGAGGGAACTTCATTGCTGTAAGAACAACACCCAGAAGTCCGAATACGAACATGACCTTCACATCGAACAGATTGTAGTTGATGAGATACGAGCCAATCACGCAGAGCACATAGACAATCGGCATGAGATACTTCTTGTTGACTCCGAGTATGCGTACCGTTGCCTTCGAGAGGAGAAGCGCAATAACCCACATCGTAATGGATGCGAGCGCAAGGTATACGCAGACGTTGTAGAGGAACTCCGGAGACTCTGTCATGAGAAGCGGACCAGGGCGGTAGCCATGCATCAGAAACGCTGCAAGAAGAACAGCCGCAGGTGCGGATCCAGGAACGGCCAGTGAGAGAACAGGTATGATCGCACCTCCGATACATGCATTGTTTCCGGTCTCTACTGCGATAACTCCATGAGGATTGCCCTTTCCGAATGTATCCTTCTCTTCCTTAGGAGCAAGGCTTCTTGTTGCCCAGTATGAGAGCCAGCCTGCAGTATCCTCTCCTACACCAGGAATGATACCTACGCCTACTCCGATGAAAGCACTTCTGATGACAGTGAAGATCCTCTGCCCGATAAGCTTGAATCCTGTTTTAACTTCAAACTTCGATGCCTTGGTGACCTCCTCATCAGCCTGTCTCTTGAAGACTCTCACAATCTCTGGGAAACCAAAGAGTCCGATCATTACAGGGATGAGCTGTATGCCTGACATGAGGTTGACATTACCGTAGCTGAAGCGCGGGATCGTATCGACAGTATCGAGTCCGACCATAGCCACGATAAGACCAAGTATGCCGCTTATCCAGCCCTTGATAGGCTCTGCCTGGGCAGTGATCGTACCGCAGATGAGGATTCCGAAAATCGAAAGGAGGAAGAACTCCCAGCTTGTGAACTTCAGCGCAAGCGATGTGAGAAGCGGGGTAAGCGTAAGAACGAATACGACGCTGAGAAGTGTACCGATGCAGCTTACCGTCGTTGCAAGGAAGATCGCAAGACCACCCTTCCCCTGCACAGCCATCGGATGTCCATCAAGGGCAGTAGCTGCCGAAGCTGGTGTTCCCGGGATGTTCAGGAGGATAGCAGACTGGCATCCTCCGGAAATCGATCCGACATAGATCGAAAGGAGGGACAGAATAGCTGTCTGTGTAGGGAAGTTATATGTTAATCCAGTCAGCAGCGCGATAGCCATCGTCGCTGAAAGTCCCGGAAGAACACCCATTACAAGTCCTACCAGCGTGGATAGGAACATAACAAGTATATTGAACGGCTGCAGAGCCGTCATAAAGGCAATGCCTATATATTCCAAAGCCATTTATCCAATCCTCCTTATCATGGCAGTGCGGCGTTGAAGCAGTACTGGAAGACGATCACGATTGCAATTACACCAACTACTGCAACGATGAGATTCTTCCACCACTTATCGGCGCGGAGGTAGCAGAACAGCGCGATAAGGAAAATCATGGAAGCTGCCCAGAACGGGAGAAGCTCCATAAGGACATATGTATAGATGCCCATGATGATCACAGCACCGATCGTGAATGCGATATCCATATTCTTCGAATTCGCCTTAACCCACGAAGCGAACTCGCTCCAGCGCATCTTAAGAACCTCTGCCCTGCCCTTGCCTTCTTCTTTGAGGCATTGGAAGAGGAACAGCGTACTGAAGATGATCAATGCGATTCCGATGATAAACGGTATGAATCCCGGCGAAACCGAGAAAGTCGTTATGAAATACGGTGCACTGGCAGCCCTCAGGTAGATCCTGAAGCCTTCAACGGCAACATAAATGCCAGTAATGACCAGCGCAAATGAGAATACCATCTCTTTTGTCTTGCTTTCCATATACCTAAACCTTATTGTGGAGCCCTCCGGGAGGAGGACTCCGTATTAATGATTACAGTCTTTCGATGCCGAATTCAGCAGGATTTATCGGAGCAGCACCTGCATCATAGAGGATGTAGCAGACCTTTGATGCGAATTCCTCAAGGTATGCCTGGCTGTCAGCTCTACCGACAGGAGTAACCTCGAAGCTTCTTGAATCACAGAAATCGAGGAATGCCTGATCCTGTACTGCGACCTCGAATGCATGATCGAGCTTCTTGAGTGATTCCTCATCGAGTCCCTTAGGAATGAGAATACCTGTAACCTCGCCCATTGGGAGAAGATCAGCAACCTCAGGATAGAATTCCTTGATTGACGGGATCGTGATCCCCTCTGCAATCGTGATAGGCTCATCAGAGAGTGTGCAGAGAGCCTTTACATCACCAGAGATGATAGCATCCTTATACTCAGCAAGAAGCTGCGGGCAGAAATCAACCTCACCGGAAAGCGTTGCAGTGAATGCCGGACCGCCGCCTGCGTATGTGATGTGCTTGTAGTCAACGCCAGCAACCTGCTTGATGATCTCAGCACCGAAGTGTCCGCCAGAACCAATTCCAGCTGTTCCTGCTGTGATCTGTCCCGGATTTGCCCTCATCGCTTCAATAAGATCTGTGATTGTATTGTATGGGGAATCCTTTGGAACAACAATTACATTAGGAGCATATGTTGCAATCCATACATCCCAATCACGGAACGTCTTATCTGTATAACCATTGATAGGCATAGTAACAAACGCGAGCATACCGTTTGCAAGGAGCGAATAGCCATCGACCTTGGCATTCTGGACATTCAGGGTACCTGCGCTGCCACCAGCACCGGCTGTGTTGACGATATTGATCGTTACTCCTAGATCCTTGCCCATAGCATTAGCAAGCGCTCTTGCTGTAAGATCGGTCGTTCCGCCGGCTCCGTATGGAACAGTCATGTTGATGTTCTTGTTCGGATATGCTTCCTGCTGTCCCTGAGCGAATACAACAGAAGAGACAACAACGAGAACAAGCAGAATCGATAATGCTTTCTTCATTATCCTTCCTCCTTCATATTTTCCTGACTGAGGATCCTTCGATAAGGACACAGTCCTGGATTACCCTATTAGGCTCGGCAGAGCCCTTCTTTATCAGATCGAGAAGGAGCCTTGCTGCTTTCCTTCCGAGCTCAAGCTCCTCCATATCAAGACGGGAGAAATCATTGCTGCCGGTATAGGCCCACTCCGGAGAGCCGATAAGCATCACCGAGATATCCTCGCCAATCCTCAGCCCCCGTTTTCTGAAGACATTCACACCGCCCTTTGCCTGAATATTGAAGCCATAGAAGACCGCTGTGGCATCGGGGTGATCATCAAGAGCCTTCTCCGTTTCAGCGAATCCTGATTCAGGAGAGAATTCTGCATAATATGAGTAGATTTCGGCATCGGGCGCAGAAGCATCGCGAAGCCCGGTCTCTCTTGACTCGAGATCGGCAATACCGGACTTCCAGCCGATGTAGATGATCTTCCTATGTCCGCAGCCCCTGAGGTATCGTCCGCCCTCAAATCCGCATCCATAGTTATTTGTAGTCACCCAATGATAGCCCTCAAGCCCCTCAAGAGGTCTGTCGACAACAACCATATTCATGCCGACATCGCGGGCAATCCGGGTATTCTCAGCTCCATCTACAGTCGGTGTGATGATTATCCCATCCACTCTCTGGGAAAGAAGCCTGTGGATAATCGCCTTCTCGCGCTCAGGTTCATCGAATGTATCGCAGATGATCAGATCGTAGCCATGCTGTACGAAGACCTCCTCCGCAGCAAGACATATTCTCGTAAAGAACTGGTTCTCGAACTGCGGGATGAGTATGCCGATAAGCTTCCTATCCATTCCCTTGAGGGAAGATGCTCCGTTGCACTTTATGTAGTTGAGCTCTGATGCCGCCAGCAGCACTCTCTGCCTCAGCTCATCGCTTATGTAACGCCCTTTCTTATTGTTGAGAACATAGCTGACAGTACCGACCGTTGTACCGGCCCTCTCTGCTACATCCTTCAGCGTCACAAAACGGGACATCAGAACCTCCTTACGATATGCAAACGTTTGCATATATCTCCAAAAAAGAGAAAGAAAGACATGCAAACGTTTCTCATATCCTTCTTACCTCTCATATAACCACGAGAATGCCGTACTGTCAATAAAAATTTATCGGATAAACAAATTCCGCTGTGCTATCATCAGAGCATGAAATATACGAAAGCGAACAGCAGGGCATGGGACTGGGAAGCAGAGCATGGGAGCGGCTGGGCACGGATTGTCGGGAAGGAGAAGATAGAGAAGGCAAAGGCAGGCCATCCTGAGATCTGCATAACCGTGAACAAGCTTGTTCCGGAGAAATGGCTTCTGCCTCTCAGAGGCGGTCATGTGCTGTCTCTTGGCGGAGGAGGCGGCCAGCAGACACCTACGCTTGCGGCTTTTGGCTGCATCACAGAATCTGCGGATATAAGCAAGGTCATGATTGACCGTGACAACGAAGCTCTGAGAATGTATGGACTCAATGCGAAGACGCATATCATGGATATGAATGATCTCTCTGCGTTCCCCGAGCGCTCATTCGATGGGGTTATCTGCCCTGTATCGATGAATTTCGTTGAGGATATTGCAAAGGTATATAGGGAGGTGGCGAGGATACTCAGACCTGACGGCGCTTTCATATTCGGCATCGCAAACCCTGCCTTGTATATCTTCGACGACGAGAAGCTTGCAGAAGGCAGGATGAAAGTGAAGTATACTCTCCCCTTCTCCGACCCGATAAGCTTGTCGAAAAAGGAGCTGAAGAAACGTCTGAAGAATAATGATACAATCGAATATTCCCATACACTTGAAAGGATTATCGGAGGGCTCACAGATAACGGATTCATTGTATCGGGATTCTACTCCGATGGTTCGGACTTTGAGCCGATAGATTCATTCCTCCAGGACTGCTACCTCGCCTTCCGCGCTATCCGTATCAATGACTGAGAGATCATCCGTAAGGACAACGGCACGGATGCCATAAGCTCTGGCAAGGTCGTAGACAGAATCGCTGCCAGAGGCGAAGATGGTGGTTGAGAGCATATCGGCAAGCGTCCCATCAGGGGAGATGACCGTCGCAGAGATGATGTCAGTCTTTGCAGGATAGCCTGTCTCGGAAGAGAGGATGTGATGGTAGATTACCCCGTCTTCCTCTATATACCTCTGATACCCTCCGCTTGTGACGATCGCTGTATCCTCTGCCTCAAGAAGCATGAAATACGAACCTGATTCAGCACCGGGTCTCTGTATGCCTATCTTCCAGGGACTTCCATTGTTATTCCCCATCACAACGATATTCCCACCTAGGTTTATCAGGGCGCTTTCCACTCCTTCCGAGGAAAGATAATCACGTACAAGATCGGATGCCCAGCCCTTTCCCACAGCTCCGAGATCCAGTGACATTCCCTTCTCAGGCAGGTAGACGGTGCAGGCATTGTCATCGAGGACGGCTTTCCTGCAGTCCAGGAGGGGAAGGACCGCCGAAATCTCCTCATCATCCGGCACTCTCGCCTCCTCTGTCCCCATACCCCAGAGCGATGACAGCGGTCCGATCATCGGGTTGAAGACACCCTCTGTTGCGTATGCCATATCGAATGAACGCTTAATCAAAGCGTAGATATCAGAGGGGACGGCAACAGGCTTTATCCCCGCATTCTCATTGATTTTCCAGATCCATGAGCCCTCGGTGAACCGCGATATTGCCCTGTCTGCATCATAGATGACACTGAATGCGCCTGAAAGGACTTCCTCATCCCCCGCGATCCTGATATACACAGCAGTCCCTAACGCGATACGCGAATCGGAGACAAAACGCTGGGAGCATGAGACAAGGAGAAGAACCAAGGCAAGCATATTCACGATTAGGCCGAGCTTTGCTAGAATCCTGGTATGTACTCCATCATTCTCACGGATATCGACGGAACGCTTCTTCATGATGACCTCACAATCGGGAAAGATACCATTTCAGCACTTGCAAGGGCAACAGAGAAAGGGCTTCTGACCGCTCTCTGCTCCGGCCGCTATATGAAATCCCTGGATAAGATTGAGAGGATGGCAGGGCTGAAGATGATGAAGATAGCATTCAATGGCGCATTGATTGAGCATAATGGGAAGCTCATCAGGGATGTGAGGCTATCGAGAGGGGCATTCATCAAAGCAATGGATTTCCTGAAGGGAAAGGTATCCGCGCTGATTGCATTCACGCCTGACAGCTATGCGATCATGGCTGATGATTTCTGGCTTGAGGAGCAGGACAGGATACTCGGCGAACCGGGAATCGCAATGGATCTCTCCGATTATGATGAGGTCGTTAGAGCATCTGGCAGCATCCCCTGCAAGCTGCTTGCAAAGGATAATGATACAGCAAAGATCAGGAAGCTCCGCGATGAGCTCACAGTCATTCTCGGGCCTGATGCTGAGGTATTCAGCTCCTACCCCAACAATATTGAGATAATCCCGAAGAACATCGACAAAGGCACAGCCCTTGAAGCCGTATCGGAGCTTCTTTCAATCCCGCTTTCGGAGATGATTGCCTTCGGGG
>CALXLE010000093.1 GCA_944389115.1 uncultured Spirochaetaceae bacterium | reverse complement strand
TATTCCTCTGCGGGAATATCTCACTGCGGTGGCTTATGTAAAGATCTTCCAGCGTCATCGGATCGGTACCACGGTCAAGGACACCCATTTCCGTATATACCGTGCGTCTTCTTATGATTCCCCGCGTCTCCGCCTTCATGGCAGGAAAGGGCTTTCCTTCCTCTCTTGATAGCGCAGTGTTCTCCGGGTCTGCCGTGAGCGCGAATGCCAGAAGCGCTCCTGTGCTGGTGCCTATTGCAAGATCGAAGCAGGAGTACAGAGGACGGTCGGTGCCGCTCTCTCTGATGATCCGATTCATCATACCCAGTATGTACCCCGGTATGATTCCCCGTATTCCTCCACCATCAATGGAGAGAATATAGCGTATCTCCTTCTTTCTCTCGCCTCTATGGAACAGTCCCATATCTTGAAAGATAATCATTTCCAAGCCGAAGGTAAAAGGGTATAGTCTTCGTTATGGATGAGTATAAGTGCTGCAGACTATGTCCGAATGATTGCCGCATCGATCGCCGCAATGCTACAGGCGTATGCCGTCAGGGGAGTGATACAAGGATTGCATGGGCCGGCCTCCATCGCGGGGAGGAGCCTCCTGTATCGGGGGAGAAGGGCTCCGGGATGATATTCTTCACCGGCTGTCCGCTTCATTGCCAGTTCTGCCAGAATCGGCAGATATCCGGAAGCGATGGGGAGAACTATGGTATCACTGTCTCAGACTCCGATATGGCCAGCATAATGCTGTCGCTGGAGTCAATCGGGGCACATAGCCTGAATCTTGTCACGGGTACGCACTTCATTCCTTCTATAATCAATTCGCTTGAGATAGCGAGGAAGGAAGGCTTTTCGCTTCCCGTGGTCTGGAATAGCTCCGGATTCGAGAGCATACATGGCCTTGAGCTTATCGATCCGTATATCGATCTCTATCTTCTTGACTGCAAGACGCTCTCCCATTCAACGGCAAAGGCATTCTGCCGCACTCCGCGCTATGCCGATGCGATAA
Source organism: uncultured Spirochaetaceae bacterium (assembly GCA_944389115.1). Classification (GTDB taxonomy): domain Bacteria; phylum Spirochaetota; class Spirochaetia; order Sphaerochaetales; family Sphaerochaetaceae; genus Ornithospirochaeta. The sequence continues at coordinate 11,307 of CALXLE010000093.1, read as the reverse complement.
TCCCTGTGATGGACTGGATAAAGAAGCGTCATCCATATACTGACATCCCACACCTCAAGGGGACGCTTCTGCGCCATCTCGTCTTTCCAGGGGAACTTGAGAGTACATATGACTTTCTGAGATACTTCGCCAAGCATTATAAGGACAGCTTCTTCCTTTCACTCATGACGCAATTCGTGCCGCCGCTCGGGAATGTTGATTTCCCGAAACTCACGGAAGACGAGTATGACAGTCTTGTCTATTTGATGGAAGATCTTGGGATAGACGACGGATTTATGCAGGATCAGAGCGATGATGATATCCTCTGGATACCAGACTTCAGGAAGGATGTTCCATTCCCTGAGCCATTTTCCGACCCTGATCCTGTATTCCTGTCAATCAAGCACCGATGATAGTCCCTTCAAAAGGTCTGCCTTCGAGTATTGAGATTGTGTTCTCTATATTGCGTCCATCTGCGCATATGACCTGGATGGCGCTTTCATCAGCGAGTCTGGATGCAATCGGATCAAATGGCGTGTTCTTGCCTGGAACCCATTCGTCCCCGACGATTTTCTGGAATTCCTTCCATGAGATGGAATCGATTGGCTTGGCATCTGGATTCTTCCTGGGGTCATCTGTGTAGACCTTCTTTATGTTCGAGAGGTTTATGACGCGCTGCGCCCCGAATCGTCTTGCAAGATAGACTGCATCGGTATCCGTAGAGAAGCCCGGCTTCCATCCACCTGCGATGAGGACTCTGCCGGTGAACTTCAGATCTTCAGCAGTCGGATCCGTGACGATGTCATCAGGGGCAAGGGAAGAGAACGCTGCTTTGACAAGTGTTGCGTTCAGATGCGTGGTGCGTATTCCTATCCAGTCGAGCATGTCCGGATCTGCGTCATCCAGCGATGCCCTGAGTGCTTCCTGATATATCCTTGCGGTTGCTCCGCCGCCTATTACGAATATGAGCTTATCATCTTCATGGCGTGAGAGATATTCTTTCATGCTGTCTCTGAAGAGCGAGAGAAATCCTGAGTCAGGCCTATCTGGAACTATTATCGAACCACCAGCCGATATTACTGTAATTGCCATTGCTTCCTCCTTGGATATTTTAGCATGCCATTGGCAGAAAAGCCTACCTAGCGCGTATAAATATAAAGGAGGATGAAGATGAATCATCTCAACAACTCACTGCTGGAAGGTATACTTGTAGCAGATCCGAAACGGATTGATCTCTCGGACGCGCCCGATGGATGCCGCCTCGTCAAGTTCGATATGGCCTCTGACCGCTATTATGTGGACAGAGGCGGGAAGAAGGCTGTGGAGACATTGTTCATTGCCGTGCAGTGCTGGGGGAGCCTCGGTGACAGATGCATTGAGAAGATGAGCAAGGGCATGACGGCAAGGGTCGTCGGCCGTCTCAGGCTCTGCAGATGGCAGTCATCCGATGGAGAAAGCCGCAAATCCATCGAGCTTGTCGCAGACCATGTGGAGTTCAGGCGTCCAAGATCCAAAGGACGACCTGATCCAGCTTTAGAGATTCTCGAGAACGCTGAGGACGAAAGGGAGCGTATGGGGGAACCGGAGGTCCTATATACGTTCTAAAGATCTGGCAGGAGGTTTTCCCTCCTGCCTTTGCCGATTCCTGTGGCCTGAGTGCGATGCCTGCAATAAAACAGGTAAAATAGCTCAGTAGCAGTCCTATAGATCTTAGCAATATTCAGGAGATTGAGGTTTCTCAGGTTCTGAATGGGTAATAAGAGAACCAGCCGGACATTTCTGTCCCAGATAAGCGGTAACCCAAGTCAAAGACATCGTCAATGATTTCTTATTCTCTTTTGAATATATTAACGAGATTAATATTCCGTCTTAAGAATATATTTATTCGTAAATGTATCGAGACATGTAATCTCCGGAACGCTGGGTTTAATACTGCGATGCTTGCTCCGGTGAGCCGGTATCCTTGAGATGAATGGCGGCGCCAAGATGGAGAATGAAAGCAGCTATATCCTTTCATCCCATAATGCATTTATCTTATCTATCATTTTGTCATTCCTACAGAATACCGCAGCCTTGCAACCACGGAAGCAGTCGAAGAGGGCATAAAGCAAATATGCGATGGGATAGAACTCAGGTACGATCCAGATAACGACAAGCAGAAACATAATGGCGAAACGCATATCTGAAGAGCATCCGGAAGTGAAGAAGATAATTTGGGTCAGATCATTCTGGAGCGGCGGATACTTCGTGTCGAGCGTAGTTCATTCTTCATAGGGTATGAACTGATTAGGTTCTCCGAATGTCGATTTCCTTGCAGCTGTTATGAAGAAATCATCGGCTGAATTGCTGTCGATTCCTCCTGGATACCTTGCTATGACGCGGCTTGAAGTTACATCGAGGGAGGAGATCGGCTCACTTGTCCATTCTCCTTCCTTTATGAGCATGAATGCTGCTTCCACTGTTTTCGTATTGCCGTATCCATTGCAGAGCTCGGAAGTGCCTGTCGTATAGATTAGCCCATCAAGGATTTTCCCGCTGGGGGAGGTATACACCGCTATTGCGCCATTTGTCCCTGAAAGCGTCGTATCGCTTCCAGCGGAGAAGCTGTATGTGAAGTTCTCATCCCGTTTCTCGACAGCATTCCCTGTTATATCTGCATCCCAGTATATGAGGATTATATCGCCGCTTATGACATCTAGCTCGGGTAGTATCCATTCATGATCATAGTGCTCGCGGCTCCCATCCTTGACCGTCATGCCAGCAGTGTTCCCATCCTCGAGTATGAGAAGCTCGATCCTGTCAGGGGAGGCTGATGTGCCCTTGATCGATACCTCATTTATGAGTGTGATGGGAATATCATCATTCGGGCCAGTGAGAGCGAACGATGCTCTTGCCGTGTTTCCGGCAAGATCCTCTGCCGTCACGGATAGGACAGCGCTTTCACCGCGCTTAAGCGGTTCTGGAAATGTTATCATGAATATCGTGCCCTCGATCATATTCCCGAATTTTTCTCCGTTAAGTTCCATGTCTATAAGAGCAACGCTCTCATCGTAGACCAGCCTGAATTCGCCTGATGAGACAAGATCGTAGCTGATTACCTTCGGCGGTATCCGATCCCGGCCCTGAAATGAGTCGTAGATCCTTCCTCCGCGTCCTGGGCAGGAGGAAAGGATGAAGACTGTGATAAATACAAGATACAAAGCTTTCATATAATATATACGCTCTGGGTGGCCTTCACTGACGACAATCTCCGGCGATTCTGATAATCTTCTATCCATGGCAAAACTCTGGCAGAAGAATTACACGCTTGACTCCATGATGGAGCATTTTACGGTCCGCAATGATTATATATATGACGAGGAGCTCGTTGTATCCGATGCTATCGGATCAGCAGCCCATGCGAAAGGACTAAACAAGATCGGAATCCTCTCCGATGAGGAGTGCAGAAACCTTCTTGCGGGGCTCGACCGCATCGTTCAGCTGAGACAGTCGGATTCCTTTCCGATAACTGTCTCTGACGAGGACTGCCACACAGCTATAGAAGGATTCCTTACTAATGAATTGGGGGATGCAGGCAAGAAAATCCATACAGGAAGGAGCAGAAATGATCAGGTTCAGACCGCTCTCAGAATCTATATGCGTGAAGCTGCGCTGAAGCTTTCCTCTGCATCTCTGGGTTTATCAGCATCCCTTATTAATCTTGCGGAGCAGAATAAGGATGTTCCGATGCCTGGTCGCACGCATATGCAGATTGCGATGCCTTCATCTGTTGCGCTCTGGGCTTTATCATTTTCCGAGGAGATTCTCGAGGAGACAGGAATGCTTCTCTCTCTGTACGATGTCATTGACCAGTCGCCTCTTGGATCTGCCGCTTCATACGGTGTTACGCTGCCGCTTGATAGGGAGTATACAGCCTCGCTCATGGGCTTCAGAAAGGTGCAGAACAATGTCCTCTATGCAAACAACTCAAGGGGTAAGTTCGAGGCTTTCTTCCTGGATCATGCTGAGTACATTGCGCTCACGATATCGAAGCTGGCACAGGATCTGATGCTGTTCACTCTGCCTGAGTTCGGATACTTCTCTCTTCCACGTGAGCTCTGCACAGGCTCTTCGATAATGCCTCAGAAGAAGAATCCCGATGGACTTGAGCTGGCAAGGTCCCGCACATCGCTGATTGGTTCCTGCTCCATGCGCGTTAAATCGATCATCCGTGCTCTGCCTTCTGGATACAATAGGGATTTCCAGGATACGAAGGAACCGTTCATAGAGGGTTTCCGCTCGGCTCTTGAGCTTGTCATGATAACAGATGAGATGATACAGGGACTTGAGGTCCACCCTGATAACCTAATAGCGGCATGCACTTCTGAGCTCTATGCGACGGACAGGGTCATGGAGAAGGTTCTTTCCGGGGGCAATTTCCGCGACAGCTATAAGGATGTTGGCCTTAATCTCGATAAGGTGCAGGGCGAGGATCCTGTGGCGTCGCTTAGAAAACGGACATCAGTAGGAACTGCCGGCAACCTCATGATAGAGAAGGATGAGACATGGCTTGCTGAGCTTAGCAAAAGAGTGGAAGGAGAGATGGGCAGGCTATCATCAATCTATTCCTCTCTTATCCCCTCGGTTAAGGAGGCAGTTCTCTGATCCTTCTCCAGCGCTCTTCTCTTGATGATTATAGCTACGGTATGGAGTATCAGGAAGAAGAGCGCAAACAATGGGAAAACATCCATTGATATCCTTCTTCCGATAAGTCCGAATACAGGGGGCATGAACATCGAGCCGACATATGCGGAGGCCATTTCAAGTCCCATGATCTCCGATGACCTCTCAACGCCGAAGTATTCTGGAGTCTGATGTATCATCGACGGATAGATCGGGCCGAATCCGAATCCGAGCAGGAATAGCGCTGCCACGGAGAGCCTGCCAGGAATGAAGGCAATCAGGAGAATCGCTATGAGCGATGCCGTCTCTCCGATTGCAAGCATCTTCCTGTCGCCGAGCCTGTCGCTGATGAAGCCTGAGAACAGCCTGCCTGCTGTCATTCCCCAGAAGAGTACCCCTGCCGATACAGCAGCAAGACCCTCAGAGAATCCTCTGGCTTCGACGAGGAATGTTGCCGACCATATCATGGCGGTATTCTCCATCGAGCAATATGCGAAGAAAGCAAGGATTGCAGGAATTACCGCTCGTTTGCAGAATCTCCTGTACTCTGGTATCGGAGCAGTTGCCTCGCAGTTTTCTTCATTCTCTGCCTTCTTCCATAGCGGGAGTGAAATGAAAAGCATTATGCAGATAATGAACTGCCCTGCGCTCAGTATCCTGTAACCTTCCCGCCAGCCATAGCCTATGGAGATAAGGTAGGAGAGGAGGAAGGGGCCGACTGTCGTTCCTATTCCCCATGAGGCATGCAGGAAGCTCATTGCCCTCGCCTTGAAATGTATTGCGACGTAATTGTTCAGACCGGCATCGACAGCACCTGCCCCGAGACCAAGGATTACAGCAAGGGCAATGATTGCAGGGAATGTGGGAGCAAATGAGAACCCCATGAGAGCGATGGCTGTCATCGCCACGGAGATAGCAGTGACTATTCCTGTCGGGATACGTCTTGCAAGCCTTGAATACATTATGGAACTTACTACGGTTCCGCCGCAGACTGTCATGCTTATGAATCCTGCGTATGAGATAGGTACATTAAGATCTGCATACATCATCGGCCAAGCTGCCCCGAGCATTGAATCGGGTAGTCCGAGCGAGATGAATGCTATGTATATGATTGCGGCAAGAAGTAGTGAGAACATGGAAGACATAATGCACTTAAAATACATAATCATCAACATAAGCAGCGTTAAGAAACTATGATATACTCGTGCCGTGAGGTGCCATATGAAGAAGAGAATACTCATTGCAGCAATCTTTGTTCTGGCTGCATCCGCGGTTTATGCCACGCCATTTTTCCAGGTGGGCCCGATGGTACTTTACAGGCATAGCGCTCTGGACCTCGCAGATACTGACAAGCTTACCGATATCAACAGCTACGGATTCGGAGCTGATGCAAGGCTGAATCTGTTCAGCTGGGTATCTGTTGATATACCGGCTGCATACTCATATGGCGGTGGAGTCCATACCGTAGGAACCAATCCTTCCTTGAATCTGAATATACCCGCAGCAAGCTTCCTTGATATAGCAATCGGCCTTGCCCTCGATCTCGATTTTCAGTTCGACCAGGGAGCAAATGCATGGTATGTGAACGGCAGACCTGTCGATGAGTTCAGCAATGCCTTCATGGGGGCAACGATGGCCTATAGGCTGGCACTTACCCTGAATTTCGGCATTATAAGCATTAGTGCGGCAGCTGCAGTGCCGATGGCGGGCTGCTTCCAGAGCTTCAACGCAATTCCGTCATGGACGGATTCCAGGGTGTCTGTTGCTCTTCTCTTCAATTTCCTTTAAATCGAATCCGAGGAAACGGAGCGCGTTCTCTCCTCCGATTCTCATGATCTCATCATCGGTGAATGGTGATTTTTCGAATATCGACCAATATTTCGTATATGATTCGACCTTCAGCAAGTTGACGGAGAAATCCGAGCCGAAGAGAATCCTCGAAAGAAGCTTCTCACGGGCCTCCCTGCTTTCGCCGGCGATGAAGTTCATGAGCTCAATGTAGAATTCATCCGTGCAGCCCGAGAAGGAGAGATCCGCATATACATTGCTGAATTCGCTTATGAGCTTCACCAGTGATGCGAACCATGGGCTGTCGGGCCGCTTCTTGAGCCTCATCGCCATGCTTGCGATGTTGTTGCGCTCTGAGAATGCATACTGCTTGCCGAAATGGGCGAAGTCGATGATGAGTGAAGGGTAGTTCTCCAGCACCGTTCTCCAGGCTGCTGGATCGGTATTCCTCCATGCCTCCTCTGCGGAGACCCCTCTGAATCCCTGGTCATCGCAGTGGGTGATTATCGGTACACGGTTCTTCTCGCAGAATGAATAGAGGTATCTGTGCTTCTCAAGTGTTTCCTTGTCATCCGGCCAGGGCCTGAAGCCAAGAGGGGGATAAATCTTGATTCCGTAGAATGGTTTTGCGGGAATTATATGGGACCTATGCATCCTGTGGGATGTGTTAATGTATTTTTCCAGGAAGTCCTCCAGAAAGCGCATCGAGTGGAGTCTTGGATCTATCCCCGCGAATGGATAGAACTCAAAGAGTCCATCAGGATTCTTTCTGTAATATGCATTCATCCCCTCAATCGTATCATGAAGGTACGGCGTGATCTTATCCTCCGCGGGGAAGGAGTAGTACAGCTTGTCTATTTCCTTCTGATCCTGGGAGAAGTCCATTACAAGGGGAATCATTATCATCTTATCGAATTCCATTCCCCTGATATGCAGTTTTCCATCATGTATGTATGGCTCGATCGGGGCATAACTGTCCTTCTCCTTTGAAGTGAATACACCTCTCAGGTCATCCTCCATCATCGTGAACGTATCCCCGATGGGCCTGTCAAAGGCCATGAGAGTATTCGTAAGTGTTCTGAGAAAAGCATCGCCCTTAAGCTTGTCTGCGGTGAGAATGTAGTTCTCTGTCATGTTAGCGGTGATCAGTCCGCCTGCTGAATCATAGAAAGAGTTGAAGAACGCAGCGAAATTAGGCTGCTCAAGCGTCATCACATGGAAGTGGCAATCAGAGAAATAGCGCATGCTGTATTGTATTCCAGCCTGTTATGATTTGGGAAGTCTGTATGCTAGAATACCTTTATGGGAAGCATTGCTCTGCTGTTCTTCGTATCCATTGCGATAATCCACCTCTATGCAAGGTGGGCAGATAAGCTTGCCGCTGCGGCTGTCACGAAGCCATTCCTTATGCCGCTGCTATATTATGCTGTGCTTTCCATGCATCCCGTTCCCCGCATGCAGCTGATTGCTATGGCTGCCGCATTCTATACGCTTGGCGATATCTGCCTGATATTCAAGAGATACCGCAGGGTATTCCTTGCAGGGATATTCTCCTTCATGGCAGGGCATATCTTCTACATATCATATTTCGCGGGTTGTTCATTCTCTGTTCCATTCATGGTTATATCTGCAGCAGTCTTCGCTCTTCCTTTTGCTGTCTATATATGGAAGATCAGGAGAAGCGGTGCGGATGATTTCTGGGGATTCGTCCTCTATGGTTCGATGATATATATCTTCGGGACAGGAATAGGGGCCTCATTCTCCGTTTCAGCCCCTCTTGCATCTCTTCTCTCCATCATAGGAGTCATTCTTTTCGGCTATTCGGACTCCCGCATCGCATACAACAGGGCCCATCATGCCGATACTTCGGATTTCATCATCATGTGGACGTATATAGCGGCGAATATCGCACTGGTATCCGCCGCTGTGATGAGGTGATCAGATTCCCATCTTCGCTTTCATCTTCGACCATGAGTCCTTGAGCGTGACTGTGCGGTTGAAGACGAGATGCTCAGGTGAGCTGTCATGGCTGTCTGCCATATAGTATCCGTTGCGGATGAACTGGAGATAATCGCCAGGCTTTGCGCTCTCTCCTTCCTTCTCAATCCTGGCGTTCTTTATGACCACAAGCGAATCAGGATTGAGATCATCGAGGTAATTGCCTGTCGCCGCTCCCGGATTCTCTGCCTTGAAGAGCTTGTCATACTGCCTTACCTCGCATGGAACAGATTCCGTGGCAGATACCCAGTGGCTTGTTCCCTTGACCTTCCTTCCATCGGCTGTCGTACCGCCTCTGGACTCAGGATCATATGTGCAGTGCACTGCTGTGATATTCCCATTCTCATCCTTATCCACGGATACAGCTGTCACATAATATGCATGCTTGAGTCTGATCTCATTCCCTGGATAGAGTCTGTGGTAGCCTTTCACAGGGACCTCCATGAAGTCCTCTCTCTCGATGTAGAGCTCCTTCGTGAATGCAATCCTGTGCGTTCCGGAATTCTCGTCCTCTGGGTTGTTCTCCGCCTCGAAGTACTCAACCTTATCCTCAGGATAGTTGTCTATGATGAGTTTCAGAGGATCGAGGACAGCCATCAGTCTCTTCGCTCTCTTGTTCAGATCTTCCCTGACACAGAACTCCATGAGCGAATAATCGACGACGGATTCGACCTTTGCGACACCTACGCGCTGCACGAAGTCCTTCATCGCCTCCGGTGAGTATCCTCTTCTTCTGATGCCTGCTATCGTAGGCATTCTCGGGTCATCCCAGCCATCGACGAGGTGGTTGTTCACGAGATAGAGGAGCTTTCTCTTGCTCATCAGGAGGTAGTTGATATTCAGTCTTGCGAACTCATACTGATGCGGCGTATGCTCGATTCCATCAATCGATGTAGCCCAGTCATATGCCGGCCTGTGATCCTCGAACTCAAGTGTGCAGATTGAGTGGGTGATTCCCTCGATGGCATCGGAGATGGGGTGGGTGAAGTCATACATCGGATAGATGCACCACTTCTTCCCTGTTCTCGGGTGCTCTGCGTACTTGATTCTGTAGAGAGCCGGATCGCGGAGATTGATGTTAGGGCTTGCCATATTGATCTTAGCGCGGAGCGTGTACTTTCCCTCAGGGAATTCCCCGTTCTTCATTCTCATGAAGAGGTCGAGGTTCTCCTCGATGGATCTGTCACGGTCAGGGGAGTTCTTTCCGGGCTCCGTAAGTGTTCCTCTGTATTCCTTCATCTCCTCCGGCGTGAGGGAATCCACATATGCCTTTCCCTCCTTGATGAGGTTCACGGCGATGTCAAAAAGCTGATCGTAGTAATCCGAGGCATAGAACTCATACTTGCCCCAGTCGAAGCCAAGCCAATGGATATCGCTTTTGATTGAATCGATGTACTCCTGGTCCTCTTTCTCGGGATTTGTGTCATCAAGCCTAAGATGGCATCTTCCGCCGTACTTTGCCGCGATGCCGAAGTTGATGCATATCGATTTGATATGTCCGATGTGGAGGTATCCGTTGGGCTCTGGAGGAAACCGTGTAACGACCGTGTTGTCCGGTACACGTCCTTCCCGGAGATCTTCCTCTACGATCTTCTCAATAAAATTGAGAGGCCTTTCTTCTTTGTTTTCCATAATATTTCCTTCCGTCCCTTCCAAAGGGGATTTAAGATACAGGAACTATACCACTCGAATCAATTCTAGAAAACCTCAATATATACCGATCCAGGGCCTTCTGCTGCAATTCCGAACGATGCCGATGAAGAGAAGGCTTCCTTATTGAGCTCAAGGATTGTTCTGTCCCCATCCCTGAAGGTCAGCTTTGTTCCGTTCTTTTCCATTGAAAGATGGTTATCGATGCTGCATGGTATGACAGCTTCTGTTCCGGAGAACGACAGTTTTATCCTGTCGCTTCTGAATAGCACAAAGTCTGATGGCGTATGGAGGAGCATGAAAGCGCTCTCTGCATTGCCTTTCTTCGTAAGATCTATCGTACCTTCTTCTCCGAGAGTGAAGAATACCGAATTGCTGCTTTCAGCATCAAACTCGAATGAGTGCAGGGTAGTCCTGAGCTTTCCAGGCCTTCCGATCCATACCGCTTTCTTCGTATTCATGGATTCATTATAGACAATCTGCTATGCTCAATCCATGCAGGCTGTAATCGGAGAGATTTTCTCATCATATCGGAAGACGGATAATGGGTTGTACACCCACTCATTCACAGGCACAGGCATGGATTTCCCTGATCTGTTTCTCATTACTGCGCTCTCAGATGATGCTGCTGGACGCTCGATGAAGGAAATGCTCGGATCGTGCGGAAGAAAGATGGAGATAATCCCGTCCACACTCCACTCTGCATTCATCGCAGGCGATGATGTCCTCCTGAAGCTCAGCGCTCCTTCAGGGATAAGGACCGAGGACCTTGTCGATGTGCTCTCTCGCCATCAGGAGATCGATGGAGCAGTGCTTTCCGCTTCGCTTCTTTCCGTGAATCCCTCTGCCGATGCGATAGCCGACGCTGTCTCATTCGCTCCGGGTATAAAGCGGATTGCGATCTATACAGGTGCCGAAAGATATGGTGGGGCGATATATGAGAGGGAGGTCAGAATGCTTGGTGATTCGGGGCGGCCTGTTCTTGTATCCAATAGCAGGGATGAGATACTTGCATTTATATCCCGAGTTTCTTAAGGGCCTTGTCGATACCATCATCGTTGTTTGATGCTGTTATCATGTTGGCAGCGCTTTTTGCTCCTTCGGAGCCGTTTGCCATGCATACTCCCATGCCTGCAGTCCTCAGCATCCCTATGTCATTGTCCCAGTCCCCGAAGGCAATCATCTCCGAAAGCGGGATTGAAAGAAGCTCCGATACGGCTTCAAGGGCTG
>CALXLE010000092.1 GCA_944389115.1 uncultured Spirochaetaceae bacterium | reverse complement strand
GAGTACAGGTACGATGTGCTTCTGGACAGGATGAAGGAGCTTGGACTCGATCCTGCCGCATACTGGTGGTACCTCGACCTCAGGAAGTACGGATCTGTCCCGCATGCTGGATTCGGGCTCGGATTCGAGCGCGCTGTAAGATATGTTACAGGTATGGAGAACATCAGGGACGTAATCCCCTATCCGAGGTATGTGAAGAGCTGCGAATACTGATCGATATAGACAGAGAAGACCGCAAGCTGCTCCCCGGAGACAAGCCCGGTCTTCCTGAATACCGATTCCTTTATCCTGCGTACTGTTCTCTCGCTGACGGCCAACGAAAGCGAGAGTTCTTTATTCGATGGTCCCTTCCTCATTTGCCGTATCAGCTCAATCTCCCTCTCTGTGAGGTCAATTGACTCACCACTTCGCCCAGCTATGGCCTCCGCCACGCCTTCAGCTCCATCATCCCTGCAGACGCTGACAGCACAGCGGCAGAATGCGCGGAGCACAAGGGACGCATACCGGTCGCAGACGGCGACTATCCTCGGAGAGCAGAGCTGCATTCCTGCTCTCTCAATCTCATCCATAAGCTCATCGGCTGTAGGGCTGTCGATCACGACAGCATCGGTTCGCCGCGTATAGCAGCATGACGGAACGATATCTATGATCCAGGAGCCTCTCATTCTGAGCGCATCAGCATAGGGATACTCACCGCGGAGAGTGATGATCTTTTTCCTCATAATGATAATACGCTCCAGAGTGCCCTCTCTGACAGCCGCTGACCGGAATTTCTCAGGAATCCCGGCGTATCGATTCACTTACGGCTTTATCGAATGCTGCAGCAAAGAGCCTTATCGTACGCTCATCGAAGCGCTTCTGATTGCCCTCAAAAAGCCCCATCTCCCTGAAGATGGCGTTATTGCTCCGCTCCGAGAGCCTCTGCCTGATATCGCTGGCAGAAAGCCTTCCACCGCGGTCATCTATGACAATGACGCCCTTCTCTATAAGCCGTGCCGACAGAGGGATATCATGGGTTATCGCGACAGAACCGGGGACTGCGACCGATACAAGGTAATCATCAGCAGAGTCCTTTCCCTTTCCAACGACCTCCATGTGTATCCCCGATCCGATCTTCCTCACCTCCTCGGGCGGAAGCTGATCGCGGAGCGGACGTCTCCTCTCAGCCTTATCGAGCTCGATTGCCCTGATAACATCTGGAAGAGCCCTGTCTGCGGCGAAGACGCATATTGCATCGGCATGGCCGATGACACGCCTGAGTATGATGCTTCTGTGACGCTCTGTCATCGAATCGCCATCAACATAGATTCTAAGCATGATTGTATCCTACCAGATGGACAATGATATGGAAACATACTCTATTATCCGGTAGAATGGTCAAGGATAAAGGAGGTCCTGATGGACAATAACATATCAATACTTCAGAGCACGCGCTATACATACCAGCCGAAGGTGCCTGCAATGCTCCGCGCTGGAATCGGAAACATACAGGCAGTGGAAGGCAATGCATCGACCGGATCTGCTGACAGCAGGATCAAGAAGCTCTTCCCGAAGACATATGGGATGAAAGAGGTCTCATTCAAGGAAGGAAAGAGCACAGCATCGGGCAAGAAGCAGGTTGTCGGCGTTATCCTCTCCGGTGGACAGGCTCCTGGCGGACATAATGTAATCGCAGGTCTGTACGATGCGATCCATGAAGCAGGAAAGGACAACGTCCTCCTCGGATTCAAGGGCGGTCCATCAGGTCTTACCGATGACAACTACATCACACTCACAGGCGATATCATCGATCAGTACAGGAATACCGGCGGATTCGATATGATTGGATCCGGCAGAACTAAACTCGAGACAGAGGAGCAGTTCAAGAAGGTTGCAGCAGTCGCTGAGAAGCATGGCATGACAGCCATTGTCATAATCGGAGGCGATGACTCCAATACCAATGCAGCGGTTCTTGCAGAGTACTTTGCAGATCATGATGTACCTGTGCAGGTAATAGGATGCCCGAAGACAATCGATGGAGACCTGAAGAACGATGAGATCGAGGCATCATTCGGTTTCGATACAGCGACAAAGACCTACTCCGAGCTTATCGGGAATATCATGAGGGATGCGAACTCCGCAAAGAAGTACTGGCATTTCATCAAGCTCATGGGACGCTCTGCTTCCCATATAGCTCTTGAGTGCGCACTCCAGACGCATCCGAACGTCTGTCTCATCTCCGAGGAGGTTGAGAAGAATGGAACAAGCCTCGAATCGGTGGCTGACAGCATCGTCGACAGCGTCGTTCACAGGGCCGCAATGGGAATGAACTTCGGTGTCGTTGTCGTTCCTGAGGGACTTATCGAATTCATCCCAGAGATGAAGAAGCTCATCGCAGAACTCAATGACACACTTGCAGCAAAGGGAGATCAGTTCGCAGAGCTTGAGTCATGGGAGGAGAAGACTGGATTCCTTTCCGCAGAGCTTTCGGAGGAGTCGATGAATGTATTCTCCATCCTCCCTGTGGATATCCAGCAGCAGCTTCTGATGGACCGCGATCCGCATGGCAATGTACAGGTCTCGAGAATTGAAACAGAGAAGCTTCTGGCAACACTCACGGAGACAAAGCTCAAAGCTCTCAAGGCGGAAGGCAAGTATACCGGGAAATTCAGCTCGATGACGCACTTCTTCGGCTACGAAGGCAGAGCGGCATTCCCATCGAACTTCGATGCCGATTACTGCTACAGCCTCGGCTATACCGCATTCCTCCTCATCCAGAACGGATACACTGGCTATATGTCTACCATTCGTGCCCTCGATCAGGGCGTAGATGCATGGCAGGCAGGCGGTATGCCAATCACGAAGATGATGAATATGGAACGCCGCGGCGGACAGGACAAGCCGGTTATCAAGAAGGCTCTTGTCGAACTCGATGGAAAGCCATTCCAGTACTTCGCGGAGCACAGGGAAGAATGGGCAGCAGACACATGCTTCAGATATCCTGGCGCCATCCAGTACTATGGCCCGTCGGAGCTCTGTGATGCAACGACCATAACTCTTGCTCTTGAAAAGGAAGCAAGGAAATAAAGGACTGAAAGCCTTTGATGCTCCTGGATATTCCGGGAGCATTATTTTTCTGCAATCAAACAACCATCAAACAAATTTGTTGTTGCAATATAAAGAAATAGTCTGGAATTTCAATAATTCCAGGCTATTTCATCAAACAAATTCAGGCCCAATATGGGATATACCGCCTTGCTTTAGCCCCAGCTGACTCATCAAGGATTCGGATTCGGTTCTCGGCGATTGCCTCCTTGACAATCCTTGATACAACTGCGCTGTTCTTCTCAGGTATCCCGAAACGATCACGCAGCATCGCGTTTGAAACAGGAATCGACTCTATATACCGAAGGCATGTTGCCATATAGCATGTCCGGATGCGATCATCCTTTGTCCAGGATGAGAAATCTGGATAGCTGAAGAGCTTGATCCTTGTATAATCCGGACCAGTATCCACAAGAGGGGAAGGAAGAAACATACTTGCCATCCCCTCCTCCATCCTGTCAAACCCGCTGCCCCTTTCTTCGCAGATATGTATACGGCGCAGAAATGCAGCAAGAGCCTCGTTCCTTACTCTTGGGGGTGCATCGATAATCCTGTCCTTCGGAACAAGGAGGGAACCAGGATTCGATCCCTCAATACGGGATGCAAAGACCTCCACAAGCGGACCGGAACCGGAGACCGAGAGATCCTGATGTATAAGGAGATTGCCAAGAAGCTCCCTGATTGCAACGGCCGGAAACCTCATAGGTTCTTCCCTGCGTTCGCTGCGTATTATCTCAGGCTCCCTGACCATATCATAGATACGGTTGCAGACAGGGCTGAATGAGACAGCATATCCCTCATATGCCGTGATATCATTCACAGCTTTAATCCTGCTTCCATTTCTATAGAGAATCACCCTGATTGCTTTTGATGCAACCATAGGGAATTCCCTTAGATTCCTGGCAAAGAGAAGAGCTCCCAACGCCGTTATTGAGTATGTACCATTATCAGAGATGGCAATGAATCTCTCATCGCTGAAACGCTCAAGCTTTCCTTCAAGGGAAGAAGGAACAGGTAGATTCTGCTGGATGAAGTAGGCATCGAGGATAAGAAGCTCTTGTATATCTGTGCCGAGCAATCCGCTCTTCACAACCCTCATTTCAGGGGGCATTCGATCAAAACTATGCCACAGCTCCCTCTCGTATTCAGGATACCTGGACAGTTCCTGCACATTTGACCCTACCCTGATATATTCTGTTCCTTGGAACCTAACTGGCGCAGATGAAGCTGCAGGAATCTCAAGCAGGGCAACATGCTTTCCATCCCAGCCCTGAAGCTCAATGAAATCGAGTCTGATTCTAGGGCTTGTCGCAATTGCGAGCCAGTATCCTATCAAACAACTGTCAAACAACTATCAAACAAATTTGTTGTTGCAATATAAAGAAATAGCCTGGAATTTTGATGATCCCAGGCTTTCCTATCAAACAAATTGAGCTCAGATATGGTATATTCTTTCCTTGTTTTCGCTGTCCTGGCGGAAGAAGACAGTGGTGAATCCTGTAGTCGCGACAAGCGTTGATGCTGTCGATTTCTCCAGCGCTCTCGATATCTCCCCTATCTCATCCTTTGCGTTCTGGAAGCGGACCTTCACGAGCTCATGCGCGGTAAGCGCATCATCAAGAGCCTTTATGACTCCATCGGTAAGCCCCTCCTTACCGACATATACAACCGGATCGAGGCTCTGCGCTGCTGAACGCAGGTAGGCCCTCTGCTGACTTGTAAGTTTCATCTGTTCCCTCTTAACCGTAAAGCTTCATGACATCGCTGCGCTTTATCTTCGATGTGCTTGTCATGGGCATCTTATCCGTCACTATCGTGACCTTGGTTATTCGCTTATAGTGCTGGATATCCCTGTTGACCTGCTCGACAAGATCATTCATATGGCGTGCAATTGCAGCCTCATCATTCTTCATGCTCTCCCTGTATTCATCTGTTGGACGGATAAGTATCCTTATGCCCTCCTTCCTCAGCGCCTCATCGGCCATATAGCCTACAACGCAGACCTGGTCAATCTCGGAAAAGAGCTGGAAGTGGTCCTCTATCTCCTCGGGGAAGATATTCTTCCCGCCCTCTGTGACGATAACATTCTTGGCCCTTCCTGTGAGGTAGAGATAACCATCCTTATCCTGATACCCTACATCTCCAGTATTGAGCCATCCATCCTCGGTAAGGACCTCCTTCGTGGCCTCTTCGTTGTTGTAGTAGCCCTTCATAACCATAGGTCCCTTTATATAAATGAGGCCATTGCCATCGCTGTCAGGATCGACGATCTTCACCTCCTCCTCGGGGAAGAGCTTTCCAACAGATTCAACTCTGAATGCCTTCGATGGATTGAGATGGGTAACGGGGGAAGCCTCTGTCAGGCCGTAGCCCTGGAGGAAATCCAGGCCAAGCTCCTGGAACATGCGGAACGTGGATGGCGGAAGCGGACCGCCACCAGAGATGCAGAGCCTGAGGTTGTCGAGGGAGAGCTTTGCGAGCATGGAATGGAATATCCTTCTGCCCACATTGATGCCGAAGACCTTCTTCATGAAACCTGAGAAGCCCATCAGCGCTCTTACCACGCCGTAGACTGCAGTGCCCTTCTTCCTTACCCCAGACATGAGAGCGCCGATCATCTTGTTATAGAGCATCGGAACAGCCATGAATACAGTGACATTGCCATCCTTGAGCTCCCTTATTATATGGCTCATGGCAAGCTTTCTGCCGAATACAACAGCAGCACCGCAGCTTATCGAGATGTAGACGACAGCCATCATCGCATATGCATGATGGATCGGAAGAATCGCATACATGACATCATTCTCTCTGATATCCAGGATTGACTGTGTGAGGAAGCAGTCGGAAACAAGGTTATCATGGGTGAGCATGACTCCCTTCGGTGTTCCTGTCGTTCCTGATGTGAAGAGGATTGCCGCAACATCGGAGCCATTACGGAATCCAAGCGGCTTATACACGCCCCTCATCGTATCAACGGACTGATAGCCATCAGCATGTCCTATCGAATACTTGATAAGCCCGAGACTACCGTCCTTGTCGATACCATCAACCCTTTCAGAATCGATGAAGAGCCTCTTGACGCCTCCAAAGGAGATGAAGCGCTCCATCTCGCTGTCCTTGAGGGAATAATCGAGAGGAACGACAATACCGCCTGCATATATGATCGCGAAGTAAGAGAGCGTCCACTCTGTGCTGTTGCGGCCTGATACAGCGGCTTTATCGCCCTCCTGGAAGCCTGTGCTCTGAAGGTATCCCGCAATCTCCATTATCCGCTTCTCAGCCTCAGCGAATGTAAGCTTCGTCTCAGGCTCAAATGAATGAAATGCCAGATGGTCCGGGAAACGCAGGACAGAGATATGGAACATCTCATTAACCCCTGGCCACTTGCCCTGGAATTCCTTTCCTCTATATCCATCAAGGAATGCCCAGGCATTCCGGTATCCGACATTCTTCATAAACTGCGCACCACCTTATCAATAATGAGAAAAATCTACCATTTTTCACCGATGAAGGAAAAGAGGAAATCAGTTCTCCCTGAACGCCTTTATGACCTCGAACCTCTTCACCTTCTTCGTACTGGTCATTGGCAGAGGCTTATCTGTGACAGTGACCTTCGTGATCTTCTTGTAGCTCTGGAGCGAGCGGTTGACCTCCTCGATGATCTCATTCATATGCTTCTCGATCACTGCCTTATCGCGGTCAACGCTCTTTGCATAGTTCTCTGAAGGATAGATTACAGCCCTGATACCCTCGCTCTTCATAGCCTTGTCGATGACATACGGGATGATGCATATCGTGTCGATATCATCATAGAGCTGGAAGTGGTCCTCAATCTCCTCTGGGAAGACATTCTTTCCACCCTCGGTGACGATTACGTTCTTCGCCCTTCCTGTAAGGTAGAGATAGCCATCCTTGTCCTGATGTCCCACATCCCCTGTATTGAGCCATCCATCCTCTGTGAGGACTTCCTTCGTAGCCTCCTCGTTGTTGTAGTAGCCCTTCATGACCATAGGTCCCTTTATATAGATAAGACCATTGCCATCGCTGTCAGGATCTACGATCTTCACCTCCTCCTCGGGGAAGAGCTTTCCGACCGATGTCTCCCTGTACGCCTCCACAGGGTTTAGGTGCGTAATCGGAGACGTCTCTGTCAGGCCATAGCCCTGGACAAAGTCGATGCCGAGCTCATTGAACATGCGGAATGTGGAAGCAGGGAGCGGACCACCTCCGCAGATGCAGATTCTGTTCGATTCCAGCGAAAGCTTTGAAAGGAGGAATCCGAACATCTTCTTCCCGATATTCACTCCGAACATCTTCTTCACAAAGCCTGAGAAGCCCATCATAGCCCTTATGAGGCCGTAGACAACAATTCCTTTCTTTCTTACGCCGGACATGAGTGCGCCGATCATCTTATTGAAGAGCATCGGAACAGCGAGGAACATCGTAACCTTGCCCTGCTTCAGCTCCTTTAGGATCTGCGTCACGACAAGCTTCTTTCCGAATACGATCTCCGCACCTACGCTTGTAGCCTCGTAAAGAACTGCGAGCATAGTGTATGCGTGATGGATCGGAAGAATCGCATAGAATACATCCGTCGGGTAGATATTCATATTGCACTGGGCCAGATAGCAGTCGGAGACAAGGTTATCATGGGTGAGCATGACTCCCTTAGGTGTTCCTGTAGTTCCTGATGTGAAGAGAATCGCAGCGACATCGCTGCCCTCAGCTCTCTCATATACGAACTCTGGTCCATCCATGTCGAGGACAAATGGATAGGAAGTACCAGACTCAAGGGCAAACTTCTCAAGTCCGAGCTTTCCATCTTTATCGATTGCCTCGATGCGCTCGATATCTATAAAGAGCTTCGTGACGCCACCGAAGGCGATGAGCGTCTCCATCTCGCTGTCCTTGAGAAGATAATCGAGAGGTACGACGGTCGCTCCGGCATAGATGATGCCGAAGTATGCAATCGCCCACTCGGGGCTGTTCTTGCCAGATACCGCGATCTTATCACCTTTTCCGACACCCTTAGAGGCGAGGAAGCGCGCAACAGCCTCAATCTTCTTCTCGGCTTCGGTATATGTGAATCTCTCCTCCACAGGAGAGAATGCGTGGAAACACGCATTCTCCGGATAGCGAAGAACCGATATATGGAACATCTCCCTGACGTTCGGCCATTTTCCCTGGAATTCCTTTCCCCTGAAAGCATCGAGAAAGCTGTACGAATCAAAATAACCTATTGTTTTCATAAAAATCCTCTTTTACGTCCCGCGGACTCAGGTATTCTCCCTATTCATTACAGAACTAGTCAATATGTAAAAATCCCCATATAGGGGATTCAGGCATAGTAGGAAATAACTAATTGCCTTCAGAACATCAGATCATGGGGAAACGTACCGTTATCTCCGTACCCTCGCCGAGCTTCGAACGGAGGGAGATCGATGCATGGTGGAAGAGAGCCGCATGGCGGACAATCGAAAGCCCGAGCCCTGTGCCTCCCGAGTATCTTGAACGCGATTTATCAACACGGTAGAAGCGCTCGAAGACCCTGTCCTTATCCTCATCGGGAATTCCTATGCCGGTATCGGAGACGGAGAATGCGGGGCATCCGTCCTCGCGGAAGATCCTGATCACAGCCTTGCCACCCTTCCTGTTGTACTTGATTGAGTTCTCAAGAAGGTTGAAGACCATCTCATCGATAAGGGATGGAGAGCCATGGACGATGCACTCCTCTTCCTTGATGACAGAGAGGGATACGCCATTTGCCGCTGCCTTCTTCGACAGGCGCTGCACAGCCTCCTCGGCACACTCAGAAAGATCGACATCCTCGGCGCACTCATCACTGTCATTCTCATCGAGCTTCGAGAGCCTGATGATATCATGGACAAGGGCAATAAGGCGCTGGGACTCATTGAATATCTCACCGGCGAACTCCGGGACCTTGTCAGGCTGCACATTGCCGCTCTTCAGAAGCTCAGCATACCCAGATATCGACTGGAGAGGTGTTCTGAGCTCATGGGAGACATTCGCTGTGAATTCCCGTCTCAGCCTATCGCGTCCTGCCTTCTCCGTTATATCCATAATGATAATCACGGCACCGGCTCCTGCCCTTCTCTCGGAGACAGGAGATGCAATGATCTGCAGCGTCTTGGATGGACGTTCGATCACGACCTCTCCACGCTCACCCTTAAGAGCATCATCGATAATGCCGGAGAACTGCTCCGAGCGGTCGATAGCGAGTATCGAATCGCCCTTCTTTGCCTCTGAGGCATCGAAAAGCTCCCAGGCCGCCCTGTTGATG
This sequence comes from uncultured Spirochaetaceae bacterium, assembly GCA_944389115.1. Classification (GTDB taxonomy): domain Bacteria; phylum Spirochaetota; class Spirochaetia; order Sphaerochaetales; family Sphaerochaetaceae; genus Ornithospirochaeta. The sequence goes on along the minus strand of CALXLE010000092.1, from coordinate 3,132 downwards.
GAGAGTATCCTCCCCTCATCATCGATAACTGCAAGACCTTCGGACATATTGTCGGTTATGACTCCGAATTCCCTCGACCTTCTCTCTGCATCCTCGATCTGGCTCTTTATAAGGGCCTGCTGCTTCGCGATCCTCACCAGAAGCGGCGATAGCTCCTCGTATCCCTCTGTATCCTCCGGATGGGACAGATCGATGGAGTTTATAGGATCGGTGATCCTCCTCGCGATCTTCATCGAAATCCAGGCTGAGAAGATGAGAAGAATAGCGAGGATGAGACAGAGAGGGAATATGATCCCTATTACGAATGAGAAGACTGTATCGCCGAGTACTGCAATGCGGATTATATTGCCATCATATGCCCTTTCAGCCGCATAGTAGTAGGAACGGGTCAGTGTCTCGCTCCTGCGGATATCATGGCCGGAACCGAATGCAATCGCTTCGTCGATCTCGATCCTGCCGAGATGGTTCTCCATCGCACTGGGATCTGCCTCGCTGTCAAATAATACATTCCCCTCAGGGGAGACAAGCGTAACACGGCGTCCGGGAACATAAGTACCAAGAGCACCTATATCATCGCTGTAAGCCCTGGAGAGATACTTCAGCTCCGCATCCAGATCCTCCATGACCCTATCGGAATAGGAGAAATAGAAGATGAAGATGGAGACAGCCGCAGAAAGAACAATCGTTGCAAGCACTGCCAGAAACAGCGCATGGAATATTTTCCTATTCATCCTTACCTCTGAATCTGTAGCCGACACCCTTCACAGTCTCGATCCTCTGCCCCTCATCCTTCAGCTTCTCCCTCAGGTGCCTGATATGGACATCGACAGTCCTGTTCTCACCATCGAATGAATAGCCCCAGACCGTGTTGAGGATGCTGTCGCGGTCAAGTACGATTCCTTCATTCTCCATCAGATAGAGAAGGAGATTGAATTCCTTCAGCGTCAGCTCAACCTTCTCTCCATCAACCCTGACTGTATGGGAAGCCGGAGAGATCACAATCTTCCCATAGGAGATATCTATCCTATCCTTCGGATGCTCGTAGCGGCGGAGAACAGCCCTGATTCTCGAAAGAAGCTCCATTATCCCGAATGGCTTCGGGATATAGTCATCTGCCCCGCTATCAAGCCCCAGAACCTTATCGTACTCCGTTCCCTTCGCGGTAAGCATGATCACAGGGATATCGCGGAAGGAGGGATCGGAGCGGATTGCGGTGAGGATATCGAGTCCGGACTGCCCCGGCAGCATGATATCCAGGAGGAAGAGCTCAGGCTTGACTGTCTCCAGCTTTTTCCACATCTCCTCTCCGGATTCTGAGGCCGCTACCGTATATCCGCTTGATTCAAGCGCATAGCTGACAAGCTTCCTGATCGAAGGATCATCCTCTACAAGGTAAATCATCTACTCAACCTTTGCCGGATTGTTGATCCAGTCACCAGTCGCATCGAGAGCCGTAAGCACCCAGCGCGCAAGAGATGCTGCATGGTCACCCATTCTCTCGAGGTACTTCGCTATCATGAGAAGATCAGGAGCCTCGGCGGCATTCTTGTCACCGTTTCTGATCATGTCGGTAATAGCGCTCTTAGCCCTATCGAAGGCATTATCCACAATGTCGTCAGAACCGACGACAGCATTGGCCTTCGCGGCATCATAGTGCACGAATGCATCGATGGCATCGGTCACCATCCCTGTAACAGATACGATCATGGAATCGAGGCCTATCGCCTTCGGAAGCTCTGAGACGGAAAGGAATGGGATAATCTCCGCGATATCAGCGGCATTGTCCCCTATCCTCTCGATATCCCCGACCATCTTCATCGCAGACGAAATCGTCCTGAGATCCCTTGCGACAGGCTGGCGGCGGAGAAGCAGACGCAGGCAGAGCGCCTCAATCTCCCTCTCCTTCTCATCAATCTGCCTTGAGACCTCGGCAACGGCACCGAGCATCGAACGGTCATCCGATCCAAGCGCCGCCGCAAGCTTTGAGAGCGCATCCTCCGAGAGGGCGCCCATCTTTATCATATCAACATAGAGCGATTCAAGCTCCGCATCGAATCTTGTCCTCATATCAGCCAAACCTTCCTGTAACGTACTCCTCCGTCTTCGGGTTGGACGGATTGGAGAAGATCTTCTCCGTATCATCATATTCGATGACCTCCCCCAGAAGGAAGAAGGCCGTCTTATGGGCTATACGGAGTGCCTGCTGCATATTGTGCGTCACGATGATTATAGTATATCTGTCAGCAAGCCCCATAGCCAGTTCCTCGATCTTCGCTGTGGATATCGGATCGAGTGCGGATGTCGGCTCATCCATCAGGAGGACTTTGGGCTCAACAGCGAGCGCGCGGGCTATGCAGAGCCTCTGCTGCTGTCCTCCTGACAGTCCGAGAGCGCTCTTTCTGAGTCTATCCTTGACCTCATCGAAGAGCGATGCATCGACAAGTGCTTTCTCGACAATCTCATCGAGCTTCACCTTGCTCTTTATGCCATGGGTCCTAGGACCGTATGCGATGTTGTCATAGATGCTCATCATGAACGGATTGGGCTTCTGGAAGACCATTCCGACCTCATACCGCAGGCCATTGACGTCGACCTTAGGAGAGAAGATATCCTCGCCATTGTAGAGGACCTTTCCCTCGATTCTCACTCCTGGGACAAGATCATTCATCCTGTTCAGCGTCCTGAGGAATGTCGATTTGCCGCATCCCGATGGACCGATGAGGGCTGTGATGTTCTTCTCCTCGATATCGATGTTTATGTCTTTTAGAGCCTGCATCTGTGAATACCACAGATTCATGTGCTTGGCTTGGATAATCTCTTTCACTGTCCGTTTCTCCTTTCCATGATTTTTCCAAGGTAAGTGGTTATGAGGTTTATGATAACCGTAAGGATTATGAGTATTGCGGCGATGGCATATGCGATTTCGAAGTCCCCGCGCTCTGAAGCGTATACGTACAGGGCGACAGTGAGAGTCGCTCCGCTGTTCGCCATGCCTTCGAAGAAGCCGTAGAGCCTGTGAGCAAGGCCGGCTGTGAACAAAAGGGCTGCAGATTCGCCGAGGATCCTTCCGACAGTGAGGATACAACCCGTCACAATGCCGTTTATGCAGGTCGGAAGGACTACGGTCCTTAT
>CALXLE010000091.1 GCA_944389115.1 uncultured Spirochaetaceae bacterium | reverse complement strand
ATCCGGTTGCCATAGAAGACTCGACATTCTCTCTGGGGAAGGTGGTCGTAAGCTCGTTGGCCGCATCATATGGTGCCGAGATGATAGGAGCGCTGGGGATATCAAACAATATGTGCGGGATAGCATCTAACTTTGAGAACGGCTTCTCCGATGCTTCCAGTGCAATTGTCAGCCAGAATTATGGCGCAAGGAAATATGCCAGGGCCATAAAGGCATATGTAGCCAATATCGTCATAACATTCATCGTGAGTATCATTGCCCTTGTATTCCTTTTCATGTTTGATGAACCCCTGATAAGGCTTTTCTCAACAAGCAGATCAGGTCTCGATGCATCATTTCATGACACGATAAGCAGAATCTTCCTTTTCGATGCATTCAGCTGTCTTGGCATAGCCCTTAACGGAGCCGGCATGGATTTCCTATTGGGACTTGGGCGCACGAAGATAACGCTTGTTCTGAATTTCGTGAAGATATTCGTTCTGAGAATACCTGTACTCTTCATACTTCAGCACTTCATAAGCGATGGAGCGACTGCACTCGGCATCATGATGCTTATCTCAAATATCGGAGTATCGATTCCTACCACGATAATCTGTGCATGCGTATCCGCTAAGCTCCTAAAGAGGAAGGATTAACCCTTACTCTCCAGATGCTGTACCTTATATGATAGCTTCCTGTCATTCTCTGGCTCGATATCCAGCCCAATCAGGTAAGTATCCAGGCCCCTGTATCCATCCCAGTATCTTTTATCGATAATCTGCTTCAGTGCAGTCTCCGCATCTCTTCGAATCTTAAGCTCAATGATGAATAGCTTATCCTTAAGGAAAATCATAAGGTCAGCACGCCCAGATGCGGTATGAACTTCGCTCCTGATATCTATATCGGCAGCTTTCCTGAGCACAGCGTATATCAGAGACTGGTAATACTTCTCCTTCCCGATCACCATATCATAAGATGGAATTCGGATAAGGTCCTGAATCTCAGATATGAATGATTCGAAATCACAGCGGGAAAGATACCCGACAAGTCTGTCATCGAATCTATCTGATTCTCTCCCAAGATACAGATAAGCCAGGACATCGCAAAGAATGCCTTCTACCTCATAGTTAGGAATACGAAGAAAAATGTACTTTCCCTCAATGTGATCTATCGTCAGATATCCTGCCATGAAAAGATAAGCATAAAGGCTGGAATCCAACATTTTATGTGCTGATGTGAAATCCTCAGCCACAAAATTATTTACCGAGGAAATCGGAATCTTCTTAAGTTCACCTGGAGTAAAAGAAATCTCAGTCTTTCTGGCAAGTTCGATGATTGTCCTAGATACGGATGTTTTTCCCCAATAGCTATCAAATGCCATCCGCCCGCTTTTAATGTCAAAGAAAGAATTGATTGATATCGGGTTGTATACATGCTGGGCATCCGGAGAGAATACGTAACCATCATACCAATGACGCAGTTCATCCACTAAGGCATTCTCGCTCATACCATTGGCAATTGCTGCCTCTTCTATACCCTCCCTAAAACACTCTTCAAGCTCATGCTGGGTATACCCGAATGCTGCTGAGAAATCTGGATTGAATGTCAGGTCCCTCAGATTATTGAGCTTGCTGAATATCGATTGATTCGAGAACCTTGTTATACCTGTAATAAACAGGAAATGAATCATTTCCGCACAGGGCTTAAGATATCCATAAAGCTCAGAGACACACTCTCTGATTTCCTTGCCTTCTTTGACCGACAATGTACTTGTCAGCGGATTATCATACTCATCTATGAGAATTGCTATCTTCTCTCCGGTCTTCTGCCATAAGGCCTTCATTCCATTCCGGAGATTGCTTCCAGGATCGCTTTCCTCATTAATTGCTATGCCATAGGCACTCAGCTGTTCTGCAATAAGCCTATTAAGCTGGGCTGTGAAATTGCAGACGCCATAAACAAAAGGCAGATCGGACATATCGAGATGTATAACAGGATATGGATGGAAATCGTAATCGGAATTTCCCAGATACAATCCCTTAAAAAGCTTCGTTCTCCCTTTAAGAGCTGCTTCAAGCATCGATACAAAGAGGCTCTTACCAAATCTTCTCGGTCGTGATATGAAACAGAATATTGGATCATCATCCATAGTCAGCAATCTGTAGGCATACTCGCTTTTGTCGACATAAAGCCAACCCCTACGGATATAATTCTCGAAGATGGAAGATGAAATGCTTATCGGTCTCACGTATTCAGTATAGCGTATTTCCATACTATCTATACGCTCTAACCCCTCATCTTTGCCAATCGGAATGGAAAAATTCCTGAATTCTTTACAGAGGGATGAAGAAAAGCATCTATGCTTCCATAGCAATCCACAGATGGCTACAGATAACCCCTTATCATGGCATCACAGTTCAAGAATTTCCTCTTTCCACTCAGCAATACATCTCTCGCTGGAAGAGAAGCTGAGACCAATAAGGATGATCTCCATCCCCTTCTCCTCTGCCATATGGATGTACTTGTCAGCGTAGTGCCTCTCCTTTATCTGCTGGAGAGCCTCTCCCGCCTCCCCATCAACCTTCAGCTCGAAGATGTAGATATGCTTTCCTCTTATGAAGACCTCATCGGCCCTTCCGAGCTTCCCCGCATCCTCGGGATACGCATCACCCTTCATGCAGACGAAGAGGCCATGCATCATGGTATGGAAGGGCCTCTCATCCTTCCTCTCATAGAAATGATACGGAAAGCTCGATAAATATGTATTGATGCCTCCTATCATCCCCTCGATATCGCATGCATCCGCAGCCTCGGCTACATTGCCAATGATTGACTCAACATCGGTATCCGTGTACCTGCTCATCAGTGATGTAGAGAATGTCGATGATACCTCCCTGTTTGGAAAGCGGAGATACAGCGTGTACTCATTGCTCCTGCTTATCGTGAGGTATCCAGCATAGTACAGCAGCGCATAGATATCATTGACACGGAGCTTCTTCTCAGCAAGAAGCGAGATATCGAATGAGGTGAAGGATCCCTTGCCTACAGCAGGCTCTTCCTCAACAATGGACAGGAGATCATACTTCGTCGCAAGTTCAACAACCATCCGAGAGACACCTGTCTTCTCCCAATAGTTATCAAACTTGCACTCAAGCCTGTCGAAGAACCTGCCTATCGATACAGGGTTGTATACCTTCACCTCAGAGTCAGGTGAGAACCTGTACCCATCATAGTAGTCCCTTATCCTTCCTATGAACTCTTCCTTCGATCCATATATCCCGGGATTTGCCTCAAGGTACTCATCCATACCTTCCCCGAAATTGTCCTCAAGCTCCTTCTCCGTATACCCGAATGCCCCCGCGAACCTCCTGTCCATCGATATGTCATAGAGGTTGTTCATAGCTGAGAATATCGAGAGATTGGAGAGCCTTACGCATCCTGTCATGAAGAAGAACCTTATGTATGCGCTGTCTGCCTTTATCGTCTTGTAGAGGGAATTGAAGAGCTTCCTCATGTATCCGATGAGGTCATCCCCAAGGTCAGGCTCGGATGTGAACGGCGAATCGAACTCATCGATTATTATGACAACCTGCTTGCCTGTCTTTTCAACGGCTCCTTTTATCAAGCTGTCCATCATCATTGCTGGAGTTCCGCTCTCCAGCGATACCCCATTGCTATCTGCCTCACTGAGTATCTTCCCATGAATCTCGCTGAGGACAAATTCCTCTGATATCAGTGTAAGATTACTGAAGTCCAGATGGATAACAGGATGCTTCTCGAATGAGTAATCGGTCTTCTCTGCTATATACAGCCCTTTGAAGAGATCCCTCTTCCCATCGAAGATGGAATGGAGCGTAGAGCAGAAGAGGGACTTGCCGAATCTCCTAGGGCGGGAGACGAAGAAGAAGTTCTTATCCGATTCCACCAGCTCATAAGCGTACATCGTCTTATCGACGTACAGAAAATCATTCGTTATGAAATATTCGAAGCTGAACCTGTCGGTTATGATTCCTTTCACACCATCATTATAGTTGTTTTCACCTGCATTTGAAGACATAGATATCTTCCTCCTTGATATCTATACGCTTCAGGTGCCCGTCTCTGCCAATCTATGGATGAATTTTACGAGAAAAAATGATTGATTCAAAAATGGAGTTTCATTCTGATGATGTGGGATATCACAAAGCGGGTGCAGAGAAATTAAAACAGGCCCCAACGGAGCCTGTTTTCAACCAAGATAATTGCGTTCTATTAGAATGCAAGAGAAATCTTCGGTGTGATGGAGAATCCAGCAGCTGCAACGGAGCCTTCGTCGATATCTCCACCAATGAAATCAGCAGCTGCCTCTGTTGCATACTGTACATTAACAGCAAGTGTAATTCCATCATAGACCTCATAACCAAGGTTAGCACCGAGATACCAGCTATCATTGAAGAGCTCAAGATCAGCAGCACCAAAGTATGCGTTGAGGAGAAGTCCCTCGAGAACGTTGATGTCAGCACCGACATAAAGAGTGTTAACAATCTCAGTCTGATCAGCAGCACTAATTGATGTGAGGCCATACTCAACTGCGAGCTGGAATGCATCTACGCCACCATAGACAGATGCGAGGAAGAGGTTTACAAACGGATCAGTCTCTGCCTTCTTGAATGCCATCTTATCAGCAATATCGATTCCGAGTGTCCAATCTGTTCCAAGAAGAGCACCAAGATCAACACTTGCTTCAACATTCATATAACCATTTGGAGATTCATACTGTCCAAGAATCTTGCAATCACCAATCATTGAATATGCAGCAGATACAGCTACACCATTAACTGGTCTTACAATTGCAGATACGATGAAATCGTAGTTAGCTTTTCCAATCCAGTTGGTATTATACTTATTATCATCGATGTTAGTCTGACCATCACCAGCCTCAAGCTTTGGACCACCACCGACCTGAACGGCTACGAGATTGCCGTAAGCTACATCAAGATTTGCCCAGAGACCAGGCTCCTGAGTTCTGACTCTGTCGAGATTAAGACCAGACTTGTTTGTGTAGGCTCTATAACCAGTGATTCTGTTATTTGCATACATACCAAGCTTGATGGAGAGATCGCTGTCTGCACCAAGAATAATCTTTCCAAGATCAACATTAAGGTTACCACCAAGTCTGTTATCAGCAATGAGGACACCCTTCATTGTTACATCCCAGTAACCGTTCTCGTCAGCAACCTTTGCATTGAGCTTGATTGGGGATGTACCTACGCCATCCTGACCCATTGTATGGAAATTCCATGCGTCATTATTGTACTGGAATGTGTAACCAGCAACAACTTCACCTGTGAAATCAACTGCTGCAAATGCGCTTGTCATTGCGAGAGCAAGAACGAGCAGTGAAACAAGTACTTTCTTCATTACTTCCTCCAAATAATCCTAGGGGCAGTCTCGAAGGAGGCCGATTTTCCCCTTTTCCGTTATTCTTGTGTAGAATTGTAGCAACCACTACATTCAACTGTCAAGTTAAATTCATATTCAACACAATGGTTACACTATAAAAACGATATTTTTTTAAAAAGTTCATAAAATAGGATTTATCGAACATTGCAATACATTATTGTTCGATAAATACTAGCTAAGTCTAACTATCCTTTACAGTTATGAAAAATTTGTCAGGATTATTCAAAGGGCTTTTACCCTCCCGAAAATGGGGTTGCAAATGGGTTTGTAAAATTATGGGAAAATGCAGAATTTAAACAGTAAAATAATGATTTCAGTAAAAATCTCGAACACTTAGTCATTATAAAAACCCTGGAATCAGGGACCCCAGGGCTTTGTGATTGCTTCAGAATTATTAGAGAACTCTGAAAGCGTCGCGTCCGGCATACTTTGCTGTATCGCCAAGAGCATCCTCGATTCTGAGAAGCTCATTGTACTTTGCAAGCCTGTCGGAGCGGCTCATTGAACCAGTCTTGATCTCACCAGTCTGGAGAGCAACTACGAGATCAGCGATGAAGCTGTCCTCAGTCTCGCCGGAGCGGTGGGAAACAACAGCTGTGTAACCATTGCGCTGTGCAAGGTCGATAGCCTCGAATGTCTCTGTGAGAGTACCAATCTGGTTAACCTTGATAAGAATGGAGTTTGCAACACCCTTCTCAAGACCCATCTTGAGACGCTCTGTGTTGGTTACGAAGAGGTCGTCACCAACGAGCTGGACTCTGTCACCGATCCTGTCAGTAAGCATCTTCCAGCCTTCCCAGTCATCCTCAGCCAGTCCATCCTCGATGGAGATGATAGGATACTTGTTGACCCAGCTCTCCCAGAGATCAACCATCTGAGCAGAAGTGAGCTGCTCGCCAGTTGTCCACTTGAGTGTGTACTTGCCAGTCTTCTCGTCATAGAGCTCGGAAGAAGCAGGATCAAGAGCAATCATGAAGTCGCCATCACGGCCAGCTGTATAGCCAGCATTCTTGATTGCTTCCATGATAACCTCGAGAGCCTCTTCGTTGGACTGGAGGTCAGGAGCAAAACCGCCCTCATCGCCTACGCCAGTGTTGTATCCTCTGCTCTTGAGAACGCTCTTAAGGGAGTGGAATACCTCTGCAACCCATCTTACAGCCTCGCGCTCGGAAGGTGCGCCGATAGGCATGACCATGAACTCCTGGAAGTCAACCTTGTTATCGGAATGAGCACCACCATTGAGGATGTTTGCCATCGGAACAGGAAGAACACATGCATGGTATGCGCCAAGATACTTGAAGAGCGGCAGACCAAGGAAGTCAGCAGCAGCGCGTGCGACAGCCATGGAAACACCAAGGATGGCATTTGCGCCAAGGCGGCCCTTGTTCGGAGTGCCATCAAGCTCAATCATTGCGCGGTCAATCGCGACCTGATCAAGAGCATCCATACCCTCGATAGCCGGTGCGATGATGTTGTTTACGTTGTCAACTGCCTTGAGAACGCCCTTGCCTCCGAAGCGGTTCTTGTCTCCGTCGCGGAGCTCAACTGCCTCATGGACACCTGTGGATGCTCCGGAAGGAACAGCAGCACGGCCCATTGAGCCATCTTCAAGGATTACATCAACCTCGACGGTAGGATTACCGCGGGAATCAAGGATTTCTCTAGCTTCGATAAATTCGATAATGCTCATCAGAATCTCCTAATAAATAAGTTTCAGTTTTATTGCTTTAAATATCGATTGTTTCATATTAAAAGTCAAGGAAAGCCGGCAGCAGTACCCAAGCAGAAGGCAATCTCAGCTATAATTTTATGTCATCGGATTTTAAAACTCCTCCAGATTGCATGCGGATTATTTTCATCTCCATCAGGCAGAAGATTAATCAAAAAAAATATATTTATTTTCCAATTCATACCTCTCAAACACTTTATTCACATAAAAGAAAGCGGTAGAGTGCTGAGCATGAATACTCTCGTAATAGTTTTGATCGCGGCTGTGTGTCTTGCAGCAGCATATATGCTCTACGGACGCTGGCTTGCAAAGAAGTGGGGAATCGACCCGAAGGCGAAGACCCCTGCTGTCGTTCATAATGATGGGCAGGATTATGTGCCCACGGATGGATGGACTGTATTTGCCCATCAGTTCTCATCGATAGCTGGTGCCGGCCCTGTAACAGGTGCTATCCAGGCAGCGGTATTCGGCTGGGTTCCTGTATTCCTCTGGATTGTCATCGGAGGCATCTTCTTCGGTGCTGTAACAGATTTCGGAGCGCTCTATGCCAGCGTGAAGAATGACGGAAAGTCAATGGGCCTTCTCATTGAGAAGTATATCGGAAAGACAGGACGCAAGCTCTTCCTCGGATTCTGCTGGCTCTTCTGCCTCATCGTCATCGCAGCTTTCGCTGATATGGTTGCAGGCACATTCAATGCATATACAGTAGTCGATGGCACGGAAACGCTTGTTGAGAATGCCGTTGTAAACGGAGCTGCAGGCAGCATCTCTATCTTCTTCATCATATTCGCAGTCGTTGTCGGTCTTATCCAGCGCAAGGCAAAGCTTACAGGCTGGAAGGAAATCGTGCTCGGGCTTGCATTCACGGTCCTTTCATTCGTCTGCGGTATGAATCTTCCTATTCTCTGGGGTAAGGATGCATGGGTATACTTTGCATTCGGATTCATCTTCGTCGCTGCAGTACTCCCGATGTGGCTTCTCATGCAGCCAAGGGATTTCATGTCCACATTCATGTTCATCGGCATGATCCTCGGCGCAGCACTTGGCCTTCTCTTCGCTCACCCGACAATGAACCTCCAGCCATTCACAGGCTTCAACAATCCTCAGCTTGGAACGCTCTTCCCGATTCTTTTCGTAACGGTAGCATGCGGAGCTGTATCAGGATTCCACAGCCTTGTATCCTCAGGAACATCCTCAAAGACCGTATCCAATGAGAAGGATATGCTCAAGGTAGGATATGGTGCCATGGTTCTTGAGAGTGTACTCGCAGTCATCGCACTCTGTGTCGCAGGTGCTGCGGCAGGAGCTGATGGAACTCCGGCCGTCGGAACACCGTTCCAGATCTTCTCCTCGGGTGTCGCAGGATTTCTCGAGATGTTCGGAATCCCTGTATATGTAGCACAGAGCTTCATGACAATGTGCGTATCAGCGCTTGCATTCACAACACTTGATTCCGTTGCACGTATCGGACGCATGTCCTTCCAGGAGCTCTTCAGTGTTGATGATATGGCAAATGCCGCATCATGGAGGAAAGTGCTCTGCAACAAGTACGTATCCACATTGATCACACTTGTCTTCGGATACATCCTCACCCAGGTCGGCTATTCCAACATATGGCCGCTCTTTGGAAGCGCAAACCAGCTCCTGAGCGCGCTTGTTCTCATCACGCTCTGCGTATTCCTCAAGGTGACAGGAAGAGAGATGAGGACACTCATTCCTCCATTTGTCATCATGATCATCGTTACGTTCTCCGCACTTGTACAGAGATTCATCGCTCTCATCAAAGCATTCTCTGCAGGAACAGGTGTGTTCATGGTCGAAGGTCTCCAGCTCATCGTTGCAATCCTTCTCATGATCCTCGGTGCGACAATCGTCATCACATCGGGCAAGGAGCTCATCACGAAGAAAGCTGGACAGAAGGTCTGATAGACTCTTCCATCAGCATTCAGACAGCATCGGAGACTCTCCGGTGCTGTTTCTCTTACAGTAGATTTCTGACTGCAGGGAGTATCTTTATATCAGCAGGGAGCCAGCTGATACTATCAAGCTCATCCAAGGAAAGCCATCTAAGTGCCATATGCTCCTTTGCCTCAATCGCTCCTTTCTGGATATGAGCTATATAGCAGTCCATCACAAGATGGAAATCATGATAGCTATGTTCGATTGTGCCAAGAAAGCCATCGACAGCTATGGCAGCACCCAGCTCTTCCCTGATTTCCCTTACGATTGCATCCTCACCTGTTTCCCCCGGTTCTCTCTTGCCACCAGGGAATTCCCAGTATCCCGTGTATTCACCATAGCCGCGCTCAGCTGCCAATACACGATTGCCATCTATGATCACAGCAGCGCTTACCCGTATTGTCCTCATGCCGGATTCCGCCTTCCCCTATTTATTTTACTCCAAATATGGATTCCATGAAATGTTGGAGATTTATTCCATGTCATCGTATCATTGACATATGGATACCAGACTGAACCCATTATTCACGCCGTGGAAAATCGGCAAGTGCGAAATCAAAAACAGGATTGTGCTCACTAGCATGGGTGGCACAGATCTCTTTGGATGGATGGAGAAGAACCATTTCGACAAGGAAGGTGCCAGATTCATCCTCGAAGTCGCGAAGAACAACGCTGGGCTTGTGCTGCCAGGCTGCCAGCCCGTATATAACCCAATGTTCGGGCAGTGGCTCCATAAAAACAAGAAGATGTATAAGGACCTTGCTGAATGGATGCCTGAATTCCATAGAACAGGCGCAAAGCTGTTCATCCAGCTCACAGCAGGATTCGGGCGTTCATTCACCATAAGCAGCATGATGGAGATGCTGTATACAAATCCACTGCTGAGAGTACTGTCAAAGCCCGTGATGGATCTTGATAGAATCACGGCATCAGCAAGCCCTTCTCCCAACCGGTGGTCGGACAAGGTCCCATCGAGAGAGATGACAAAGAAGGAAATCAGTCAGATGGTCGAGGCATTCGCTGAAAGCTCCAGGCTTTTAATGGAAGCAGGTGTTGATGGAGTGGAGATCCATGCAGTCCATGAAGGATACCTCCTCGACCAGTTCACACTTCCATATGTCAACAAAAGGACGGATGAGTATGGCGGATCGATGGAGAACAGGTACCGCTTTGCAATAGAGATTGTACAGGCAATAAAAGAAAGATGTGGGAATGATTTCCCCGTCTCCCTGAGATACAGTGTCGTATCGAAGACAAAAGGTTTCAGAGAAGGAGCTCTCCCGGGCGAGGACTATATCGAGGTAGGACGTGATATGGAGGAATCGGAGAAAGCTGTAAAGCTTCTCCAGGATGCCGGATACGATATGCTCAACTGCGATAACGGCACATACGATGCCTGGTACTGGGCCCATCCTCCAATCTATATGCCAGAGAACTGCAATCTGGATGATGTGGAGCACATCAGGCAGTTTGTCGATATCCCCGTAGTAGCTGCAGGCAGGCTCGATCCATTTACAGCGGCAGAGGCCATAAAGGAAGGCAAGCTTGACGGAGCGGGATTCGCAAGGCAGTTCCTCGCAGATCAGGAATGGGTCACCAAGATGATCACTGACGAGAGCGAGGATATAAGGCCATGCATCCTCTGCCATAACGGATGCTTCAACATGTGCCACTATAAAGGTGTTCCAAATGACCAGGACCTTGCTGACAGCCTCCATCTGGCAAGATGTGCTGTGAATGCCGAGACCATGCAGTGGAACAAGCATTACATAAAGAAGACAGATAAGCCGAAGACCGTCGCCATCATCGGAGGAGGCATCGGCGGGATGGAAGCGGCAAGGGTGCTTAAGCTCAGAGGCCATAACCCTGTCATATATGAGAAAGGGAGTGAGCTCGGAGGAACATTCATCGCAGCAAGCGCTGAGTCATACAAAGGAAAGCTCAGGGATCTTCTTGCCTGGTACAGACGCCAGATGGACAAGCTAGGCATTGATGTAAAGCTTGATACCGAAGTCAGCAATCCCGCAGACCTGCATGCGGATGAGGTGATAATAGCGACAGGAGCAAAGCCCCGCCGGCTCGATATACCCGGATTCGGTAAGACAATCGAAGCATGTGAGTACCTTACAGGAACACCAGTAGGAAACAGGGTCGTCGTCATCGGGGGAGGTCTTACCGGCTGTGAGATCGCATATGAGCTGGCTCTCAATGGAAAGGATGTGAGCATTGTCGAGATGAAGGATGACCTGATCTCGCAGAAAGGTGTATGTCTTGCGAACAGTTCATATCTCAGGGAATGGTTTGCTCTCCATAAGACCCCCGTCTACCTTGAAGCATACGTAAAGGAAATCCAGGATACAGCCGTTGTTGTGAAGCTCAAGGATGGAACGGAGAAGTCCATCCCGTGCGACAGCGCGATAAGCAGTGTCGGATACATCCCGGCTCCTATTGCTGGCAAAGGCCATGGCATCCATGTCATAGGAGACTCACTCAAGGTCGGCAACCTGAGAAGCGTTATCTGGGGAGCGTATGAGACAGCGATGAAGATATGAAAGCCAGGCCGGAGCGATCCGGCCTCTACGCTCTTTCAACGGTGACTGTCCCATCCTCACTCACCGTGATCCTGTCACCTGTCTGGACATAGGACAGGAATTCATCCCCGAGGTTATCGATAGTGGGCATCGAGCTTTCTGTCCAGACATCAGCGAGGATGGCACCGGCTGCGGCAAGCGAATCTATCTCCTTGGAGAAGAGCAGGCATGCGGGCTGACGGGACATCGAAGCCGCGCAGTACAGCACAAGGCCTCCCGTCGTTGACCCTATTGTCTGAGGCATGCACAGCGCCTTCCCGGACATAGGCTTCTTATAAAGATCGGGATTATTCTGATCCGAGCACTTTCCTTCCTTATCTCCGAACATCAGCGCATGCTGATAGCTCGCAAGCGTATTGAATCCGCCCTTTGATACCAGCGCCTCGGCTGTCACGGAGCCTTTCACAACTGCCCTTCCATGGAATACTTTCTTCGTCATCTTGCACCTCCGGTGATAGCCTCAAGCAGATCCGCTTCCTTGCAGTATTTTGCGGAAGTATATGTCCTGAGCTTGTTCGAGCATGTAATGACAGGCATCGACGCGCACTTGGGATTGTTCATATACATAAGCGGGCAGATATGGCTCAGGATAACGCCTTCCTTCTGCAGCCTGACTGCCTTATCGCTCTTCTTGAAATTCTCCATCACAGCTGGAGCTGCGGTCATAACAGTCTTCACGGAAACCTTATCCCTGCCATTCCGCTTCAATGCCTCATCGATTCTATCGCTCCAGGACTCGAGCTGAGCTGCCGAAAGATGAGGACAGCCTATGAATGCAAGCTTAGGAGAGGCATTTCTATCCTTCCAGATAACAGGATAGCTTTTCTCCGTTTCCTCCAGGACTGCATCATCTATGACGAACGTCCTGTAATTCTCACGTAGAAGTTGTCTACCCTGTTTCCTGGCCTCTGGAGTCAGATTCTCTATATGGTAGAGACCCACAGCCCCGTTCGACGCGGTCGCGGCACCAAAATCCTTGAAGTATGCCTTGGCCTCATCATCCAGTTCTGAGAAGTATTTATCAAGGCCTGTGACATACGGCACCTGTTCCATGACCTTCATGCCGATAGCGGATCCAAGGAGCTGCGCCTCCGGACGCGCTGAGGTCCTGACCTCAATGAGCCAGTCGGCCTTCCTCCCCTCATCTGTCAGGAGGCCGAAGTATGGGACACATCCGACAATTGAACCGAAGAGATCGAGAATGCCGCTGTTGCGGTTGCATCTGGCACCAAGTATGCTATTGGCATATACGACAGCAGAACTCTCAGCCCAGGAGAGGATATCCCCCTCATTAGGGATATTCCCTACCTCATTCATATAGCACGTGCATGTATATGCATCATCGGCCATTATGCCAAGGGTCTTCAGCTGCCTATCGTAATCTGCCTGCTTTGAGTACATGACCTTAAAGAATATATTCTGTATGAGATTTCTGGGAACGCAGCTCTCAAGAGGACGGGGGTCGACGGAGAATTCCTGTGAGGACAAGGCTCCTCCATCGATCAGCGTATCCATCAAGTCATACACTGGCTTCATCACAGATAGCCCGAAGCTTGTCACGAGGTGGCCATATTTACCTGTGACATCAACCATCTTCGGTGCACCGAATGTCTCCCCGTACATTATCAGGGTCTTCATTACCTTCGCTTTGACATCCCCTTCCTTTCCTTCAAGGATATCCTGTTGTCTCTTAGTAAGTTCCATAGCAAACCTCTGGAACAATAGTAGCACAGGTAAACCGGGCGGCGAAGGATTATATGACCTCGGTCAGACGTTAAAGCGGAAAAAGACTATATCGCCATCCTGAACGATATACTCCTTGCCCTCAAGACGGAGCTTTCCAGCTTCCCTGACATGTGCTTCCGATCCATACTTGATGAGGTCATCAACGCTGTAAACCTCTGCCTTGATAAAACCCTTCTCGAAATCCGTATGGATTATTCCTGCGCACTGCGGAGCCTTCGAGCCTTCATGGAAGGTCCAGGCCCTGTCCTCATCGGGACCTGCTGTGAAGAAAGTCCTGAGACCCAGCGCCTTATATGCTGCACGGATAAGCGGATTTAGACCGCTCTCGGTCAGCCCAGAGGCTTCAAGGAACTCCTTCCTGTCCTCCTCGCTCTCGAGTGCTGCAATCTCGCTTTCGATCTTTCCGCAGATTACAACGACAGGCGCATTCTCGCTTTCTGCGATCTTCCTTACCTCTCTAACATAATCGTTGTCCTCTGTGATGGAATCCTCATCGACATTGCAGACATAAATGACAGGCTTAAGAGTTATAAGATGGAGATCATACACAAGAGCCATCTCATCCTCATCAAGACCGAGCGTGCGGGCTGGTATTCCATCTCCGAGGCATTTGATAAGCCTTTCATAAAGAGGCAGGAGCTTCTCATTCTCCTTCTGCTGTTCCTTTGAGACCCTTGAAAGCCTTGACTGCTTGTCATAGCGCTTCTCTACAGTCTCAAGATCGGCTAATGCCAGCTCAATATTGATTGTCTCTATATCTGAAGCGGGATCGATCTTATTATTCACATGGATGATATCGCCATTGTCAAAGCACCTTACGACATGGGCGATAACACCAACTTCCCTTATCGATGCAAGGAATCTGTTTCCAAGTCCTTCTCCCTGGCTAGCTCCTTTGACAAGGCCTGCTATATCAACAAACTCGACAGTCGCAGGAACAACACGCTTCGTCGGGATAAGCCTTACAATCTCATCAAGCCTCTTATCAGGAACGGATACGATACCTATATTAGGATCGATTGTGCAGAATGGATAATTAGCAGCTTCAGCCGGAGCGGAAGTCACTGCTGAGAATATTGTCGATTTACCTACATTGGGAAGTCCCACGATACCGCAGTTAAGTGCCATGCATTCACCTCTTTTCCGTTCGAATAATCAACCAACACGGCATTTCTGTCAACGGTGCTTTGCCTAACCCAATATACACTATAAAATATGCAGCTGTGGAAAGCAGCGCATTATTGGTTACTCTCAGAAAACCCGGTGAAGATGAAAGAGCGGTATTCCTCCGCTCTGCAGAGATCAGAAGCCTTATCTCGACGCTTGGGCTGAAGATCATCTACTCAATGGAATTCACCATAAAGGAACGGATCAATACAACATATCTAGGCAAAGGACAGGCAGAGTCGGTAAGAGAAGCGGTCCTTGCCTACTCCCCGGAGGAGGTGATAATAGATGCATTCATCACACCTCGCGAAGAGAACAACCTTGAACGTATCTTCGGAGTCCCTGTTTCTGACAGGGAAGCTCTCATCCTTGCAATATTCTTCCAGAATGCAAGAAGCAGGGAGGCAAGGCTCCAGATTGAGAAAGCAGAAGCCGAGTATCTCAGGCCTAGGCTGGCTGACAGAGAGGCAAAACTCTCGCAGCAGCGCGGCGGAGTAAGAGGCGCCAAGGGAGAGGGCGAAAGAAGAATAGAGCTTGAACGGAGAAGAATCTCCGAACGTATAAGAGCTCTGGACAGGGAGATAAAGGCAACGGAGGATGTGCGCAGAACACAGAGGAAAAGCCGTGAACGGTCCGGCATCTTCTCCTTTGCACTCCTTGGCTATACCAATGCGGGGAAATCCACGATACTCAATGCTCTCACAGGAAGCGAAGTGCTGGCAGAGGATAAGCTCTTCGCGACATTAGACACAACCACCCGGGCTCTGAAGCTCCCGAATGGGCAGAGAGTCCTGCTTTCCGATACAGTAGGATTCATATCGAATCTTCCGGAAGGACTTGTCAAGGCATTCTCGTCAACTTTGGAGGAAGCGCTCTCCGCAGATGCTCTCATCATCGTAGCTGATGCCTCACATCCCGATGCTGCAGGATGTCTGGAGGAAACAGAGAATACGCTGCGCAGCCTCGGAGCTCTGGATAAAGCCCGTATTCTTGTTATAAATAAGACCGATGCAATAGCAGATGACATATCATATGCGGCACTGAAAGCAAGGAAATACATAATTGCGGAGACCAGCATGAAAGACAGAACAGGCATCGACAATCTGCTGGCTGCAATGATGAAAGTCACTGATGAGGCTTTTACGGATATCACGATAACGGCAGCCTGCTCTGCATCCCTTATAAGTGATCTGTATCATGACGGTACTGTCAAGAATATAGAATACGGAGATGGGGAGATTACGGTAACAGCAAGAATGCGGAAGGAGATGATGGCAAAATATATGGGCCATCCCGAAGGACAGCCCTAAACTGTGCATATCTTCTATCAGAAGACGTAGAGGACTCCGATATTTCCAGATCCACCAACATCAGGTTTGAAGCTTGGCGCAATATTAAGGTTTGCACCAAGGCCGACACGAAGATAGAAAAGAACAGGAACATCAGGAATCTGATACTCAAGACCAACCTGTGCAAGAACTCCCAGGTCCCATGCAAAAGGATTATTCCAGCGGAAAGACATTGGAACCATAACACCTACAGTGATTGGCATATGATGACCACCACCGAAATCAGCATCATAAACTTCATAGCTGACACCAGCATCTACTCCAAGACCTGTACCACCTATGACACTAAGACCAACGTCAGCGAAAATATCGAATTTTCCCATGCCGAATTTGAGTCCGAGACCAGAATTCGTTCCAAGGTTAAGGCCTATTCCGATAGAGCCATCTTCTGCAGCCCCCCGGGTAGATGCTGCCATAGCAGGCATTGCAGCGATAAGGGCTGCAACGAGAAGAATAAGAAGCTTTTTCTTCATGTAATTCCTCCTGAATATAATCCAATCCTATTCCAGAAACATGGAGTATACAAGACCTAGATTAGTTTATAAAATCCGGGGCATGGATACTTCTAGAAATCCTATCACAGTACGAGGTCTGACCGTTGGAATCATTGGCCTGATAATAATAACAGCATCCAGCATGTATGTTGCTCTCCGCATGGGTGCATTGCCATGGCCAACAGTCTTCGTAACCGTCGTATCAATGGCAATTCTTGGCAAAGCAAAGAATTCGACTCTTGAAGAGATAAACTGTACCCATACTCTGATGAGCGCGGGAGCAATGGTTGCAGGGGGCCTTGCATTCACACTGCCCGGCCTTTGGATGCTAGATTCAGAAGCAGAGCTCTCCCTCTTCCAGATTGCTGTCATAGCTGTAACCGGAGCCCTTCTCGGCACTTTCTTCACAATGATTTTCCGCCATACACTGATTGAGAAGGAAAAGCTCCCGTATCCAATGGGAGAAGCCGCATACAATACGCTCATCGCAGGAAAGGAAGGAAAAGGTGCCCCGATTCTCTTCTCATCGCTCACACTGTCGGCCGCATTCACGTTCATAAGGGACGGACTGGGGAAGATTCCGGCCATACTCACAGTATTTGGAGGAAGCACTGCATTCCCCTCTCTTGCTATCTGGGTATCGCCTATGGCACTTGGCATCGGTGCGATAATAGGCCCTGTGCTTGCTCTGATGTGGTTTCTCGGAACGGTTATCGGCTACTTCATACTCACACCGATCGGACTCGCCTCCGGCTTCTTCGCATCAATGGCCGATGCGGATTCATTCAGGAGCAGCCTTGGAATCGGGCTGATGATAGGGACAGGCATAGGAGTCGCCATAAAAGCGATCATAACGCTTATGCGCCGCGGCAGAAAAAACGGAGGAAGCAGCATCAAGAGACTTATTGTACCAGCAGCGGCATTCTCTGTCTTTGCAATCATCATTCTTGTGCTATTCACAGAGATCACAATCCCTGAGGGGATTCTTCTCATACTTGGTGTCTATCTGACGACATACCTCTCTGCAATGCTAACGGGTCAGACTGGAATCAACCCAATGGAGATCTTCGCCATCCTTGTTCTCCTTGCAGCCTCAGTACTGTTCTCCCCTACCATCGGGGCTGCATTCTCCATCGCGGGAGTCACAGCTGTAGCCTGCGGACTCACAGGTGATGTAATGAACGACCTCCGATCAGGATCCCTTATCGGAACACGACCCCGCTATCAGATAATAGCCGAAGGAATCGGAGGAGTAATAGGGGCTATCGTTGCTGCGGTTGCACTTCAGGTACTAGCCACAAGCATGGGAGGCTTCGGGACAGAAGCGCTTCCGGCCCCGCAGGCGGCAGCTGTAGCAGCCATGGCAGGAGGTCTGGACAATCCCACAGCCTTTGCAATCGGAACAGCTATAGGTATAATCTTGTTCCTGACAGGAATGCCGTCAGCTACATTTGGCCTCGGAGTATACCTCCCGACATATATTTCATCGGCAATGGCTCTTGGTGCTGTAATCATGGAGATAGCAAAGAAGCTGGGGAAGAATAAGGAGAAGAGCCAGGAGAATGCAGCTCTTATATCATCCGGACTACTTGGAGGAGAAGGCATCACAGGCGTTATAATCGCCATAGCCTCAATGTTATGAAAAGATCGATACTTACTGACAGATATGAAGATATAGCAGAAAATCTCAGACTGGAAAAACCATATCAGGCAAAGATAATCTACCACGCTCTCATAAATGGAGTGACGGAGTTCGGAAAAATGACATCTCTTCCGAAGCTTCTCAGGGAAAGACTTTCAGAAGAGCATGGATCGCTCCTATCATCCAAGGTCGTCAACAGATCTGAAGCGGATTCCGCTGTAAAGCTTGCGCTGCTGCTGCAGGATGGAAGCATAATCGAATGCGTGAGACTGTCCGATGGGAAAGGAAGGTATACGGCATGTCTGTCGAGCCAGGTAGGATGCGCAATGGGATGTGCATTCTGCAGTACCGGCACGATGGGCTTTATAAGGAATCTCGACGCATCGGAAATCGCAGAACAGTTCCTTCAGCTTACGCTTCTCGGAGAGCCTATAACCCATATAGTTTTCATGGGAATGGGTGAAGCCCTTCAGAACTTCACCGCCGCTATGGATGCCATAAAGGCTCTTCACAGGGAGGATGGTTTCAATATCTCATACAGGAGGATGACGATTTCCACCTCAGGATATGTTCCAGGCATACGTAGACTTTCGGAACTGTCTATACCGGTCAGGCTTGCCGTCTCCCTCGTATCGGCAGATGATAGCACACGCTCAGAGATCATGCGGATAAACAGGACCTATCCCCTTTCGGAGCTCAAGAGCGCGCTTATCTCATTCCAGCACCATCAGGACAAGAGGATAACACTCGAATACTGTATGCTTGGAGGAATCAATACAGACAGAGAAAGCGCTGATAAGTTGAAATCATTCATGAAGGGACTTGATGCAATTGTGAATCTGATACCATGGAATCCTGTTGAAGGGATGGGGTTCAGGGCTCCGAGCGGAAAGGAGATACAGCACTTTGAGAGTGAGCTTAAATCCCGTGCAATAAACTATACGATAAGAAGAAGCAAAGGACAGAACATTGCAGGAGCCTGCGGCCAGCTTGCAACAGAAACCAGAAGAAAGAACAGAAACGGAAGCTGACCCTGCTCGTTGCGAAATAGTATTTCATAAACCATGGGGTAATACTGAAATATCACTTCATTGAGCATGGAATCTGCGGCCTCTATACTATTTTTAATGGACGGAAAGGAATACATAAAGAGGCTTGTTGGATCGAATCTGAAGTACCTCAGAGAGGAAAGACAGCTCAGTCAGGATGATCTTGCAGCCATGATCGATGTAACCGGCAGGACAATCATGAATATAGAAAATGCCGGAACTTTTCCGAAGCCTGAAACAATATACAGACTATCCAGGTTTTTTGATATTTCTCCTGCCGAGCTGTTCCTATCAGAAGAGGAAAGAAAGCATAGCGGCCTAGACAGCATTATGAAATCGCATATCAAGAAAGAGATCGAAAGACTCCATAAAGCGCTTGATGAATTCGTTGACAAGGAAATACCTGGCTCTCCTGAAGAAAACTAATGGCCTGCTCCTAGAATGGAACAGGCCATATTTCATAATCCTCAAAGCATCTCAGTTCTTCTTCAATGCTCTCTGGATTGCCTTCTGGATCTCAACAATAGGAATGATGAGGAAACCCATTGCAAGGGCGATTGCGAACTCCGCAAGCGAGATATGAGCAAAGTGGAATGCATCCCTGAGGAAAGGAATATAGAGGACTGCGAGCGTAAGCACGAATGCACCTACAAGCGATCCATAGAGGATCTTGTTGTGTCCCTTCACCTTCAGCAGGGATTTATCCAGCGATCTCATATTGAACGACTGGAAGAGCTCTGCCATTGAGAGCGTAAGGAATGCCATCGTCATTCCGTCATTGCTTGTAGCGAATGTGAATGCTCCGCTCTCGAAGATCTCACC
>CALXLE010000090.1 GCA_944389115.1 uncultured Spirochaetaceae bacterium | reverse complement strand
GACAGCGCGCTTATCGTATCGCTCGGGGCATCGACGATGACGCTTATGATGCTCAGTCCTCTCTGAGGGTAGGGCAGACCCATTCTTCCGATGATGTATTCTGCGTATTGATGAAGAAGGCTGTTCACATTCTCAGCCTGGCTTTTATCCTCGATGATGATACCTATTACAGCAATTCTGTTATCTGTATTGCTCTCCATAATATATGCCTCCAAGGCTATCTTCAGAAGATTCTACTGGTTGGTCAAGATGGTGTTTACAAAAGAACGCCGTTGCGGTATAGTCTCAGAGTTGTGACTGGTATCTGCCATGCTCCTGGCAGTGTGCCTCTCTTAATAGAACTCAATTCAAGGTGGATGATAACATGGCTAGAAGATGCGAAATCTGCGGCAAGGGAACTATTTCCGGATCCGTCGTACCCCGCAAGGGACAGGCTAAGAAGAAGGGTGGTGTCGGTCAGCATATCGGTGTAACCAAGAAGCGCACATTCAAGCCGAATCTTGTTTCGGTGAAGGCTCTCATCAATGGCACTCCGAGGACTATCAAGGTCTGCACACGCTGCCTGAGAAGCGGACTTGTAGAGAAGGTCGTATAAGACCTGCCTCCGCTGGTTGAGAAAGCTCCCTTTCAGGGGGCTTTCTGCATTATTAGGCTCTTGTTCATCCTAGCCTGTAAAGTATACGATTAGACAGATTTTCCAGGAGGAACAATGGCATCGGTTCATGTCCATGCGCTTGAAGGCGCAATGCTCACATCCAGTCAGGGAGCTTCGAAGCTCTTCAGTATATACAGCAGCGAGAAGGCTGATACTCAGGTATTCGTTATTTCCCCGGTAGCATCATCCGATCTTTCGATGGATAGTCTTATCGCCTCGGCCGCATCCCGTGATGAGAAGCTCTGGTCCAGGCTCGAGAAGAGCCAGAATGCATGGGAGGAGACCGCTTCCGCGATACTCGGCGATGGCAATGAGGCTGCAGTTACCGATAGCATGGATAAGTCCTTTTCAGAGATTGAGGATATCCTCCGCGCTCTCTGGATTCTTGAAGATGCTCCAGAGGCTGCCAGAAAGCACCTTTCGGAGCTTACAGGATCATTCCTTTCGCTCATCATCAATGAGTTCTTCCTGTCAAAAGGCGCTACCTCCATTGTCATGACCGCAGCGGAGGCGGTGAAAGGCAGCTCGCTTCCTTCGGGAATAGTCCTTGTATCAGGGAATCTTTATTCAGCTCCGGGGTCTGCCGATGCATCGGGTAAGGTGCATGGTGATGGCGCAAGCGAGTATACCGCTTCACTGATTGCCGCGATGCATAGCGGCACACTCACATTCTGGAATTCCAGATCTCTCCTCTGCTCAGCCTCGAGAAGCGATGTTCCCGCAAGCAGTGTGATTGAGCATCTGACCTACGATGAGGCTACCGAGCTCTCATTCTTCGGTGCCCCGATAATCCATCCGCAGTCGTTCCTTCCTGCCGTGCAGCGCTCGCTCCCAATCAATCTTAGGTACTGGGGAGATATAGAGAATAAGGGGACGCTTATTTCGAAGGATACCTATCCCGATGATAGGACAGCAGTCAAGGCTTTCTCTGTTGTACGCCGAGTTGCCCTGCTCAATGTAGAGGGATCGGGTATGTCAGGAGTGCCTGGGTTCTCCTCAAGGCTCTTCACCGCTCTGCGGCGTGAGGGAATTTCGGTGATCCTCATCTCACAGGCCTCATCGGAGTACTCGATCTGCTTCGCTGTTCCCCAGAAGGAGGCGCAGAGTGCGGAGAAGACAATACGCAGGGAGTTCGCCGAGGAGATCGGCAACGGAAGCATCGCCTCCGTCTCTATGGAGGGAGACCTCGCAATCCTTGCGGCTGTAGGAGAGGGAATGCCAGGCCATGTCGGTGTCGCAGGGAAGTTCTTCTCATCGCTTGCAAGGGCTGGTGTGAACATAAGGGCAATTGCGCAGGGCTCAAGCGAAAGGAACATAAGCGCTGTCATAAAGAGCAGTGAGAGCGGCAAGGCCCTGAGATCGCTCCATTCATCTTTCTTCCTCTCAGCCCAGACGCTCTCAATCGGACTCTTCGGTCCGGGGAATATCGGGGGAACGCTTCTTGATCAGCTTGCAGCTGAGAGCGAAAGGCTTCGCCGTGAGTTCGATCTCGACATCCGCATAAGGGGAATCGCGACATCGAAGAAGATGCTTCTTTCGGAGGCTGGAATAGATCTTTCCAACTGGAGGAATGAGTTCTCTGCAAAGAGCGTCGCATACAATGAGGATGTGTTCTTATCCCATATCAATGCGGCATACTATCCACATGCGGTTCTTGTTGACTGCACCTCCTCCGAGGAGCGCTCCAGACAGTACAGGAAGTACATTGAGATGGGCTTCAATGTGATAACACCGAATAAGAAGGCCGGTTCAGGTCCATACGACTACTATGAGAAGCTGATGGCCCTGTCACAGCGCACTGGACGGAAGTTCCTCTATGAGACGACTGTAGGTGCCGGGCTTCCTGTAATATGCACGCTCAAGGATCTCCGTGAGACGGGCGATACAGTCTACAGAATCGAGGGAATGGTCTCTGGCACGCTTGCCTGGCTCTTCTCGATGTATGATGGCTCTATGCCGTTCTCATCGCTTGTGCTCAAGGCTAAGGAGCAGGGCTTTACGGAGCCAGATCCGAGGGATGACCTTTCGGGCATGGATGTCGCAAGGAAGACCGTAATCCTTGCAAGGGAGCTAGGATACAGGACGGAGGTCTCGGATATCGATGTGGAATCCCTTGTGCCAGAGGAGCTGAGGAATGTTCCGAAGGATGAGTTCATGAAGCGTCTTCCGGAGCTGGATGAGCATATCAAGGAGCTGTATGACAGCGCCGCAGCAAAGGACATGAAGCTGAGATATGTCGGCAAGGTAGAGGATGGAGTATGCTCCGTTTCCCTTGCAGCGTATCCTGCTGATCATCCATTCTCCACGGCAAGCGGTACGGACAACGTCATCGCATTCACCACAGCACGCTATAACAAAGAGCCGCTTGTGATAAAAGGGCCAGGGGCAGGCCCCGAGGTCACGGCAGGCGGTGTCTTTGCCGATATACTCCGCTTAAGCGCATATCTCGGTTCGAGAATCTAGGAGGCAGAACAATGATGTACGTTTCGACAAGATCAGTCACTGGCGATAAATCTACAGCATCCGAGGCAATCCTTAAAGGCCTTGCCCCGGATGGAGGTCTCTTCATTCCTGAGAGCATTCCCCGTATTCCCGAGGATTTCACGCTCTCAAAGGGCGCATGGTATGCGATGTACCAGGCGATGAAGCCATACTTCGAGGGCGATGAGCTGGAAGGGGATCTTGAGGAGATAGCAAAGAATGCCTTCTCATTTCCTGTTCCGTTCCATCACAACGAGGGAAAGGATACGCTCGAGCTCTTCTATGGTCCTACAGCCGCATTCAAGGATTTCGGAGCGAGGTTCCTCGCATTTTCCATGGAGAAGCTTCTGGAGAAGAGGAACAGGGATCTCTGCATCCTTGTCGCCACATCCGGTGATACAGGCGGTGCCGTTGCCTCTGCCTTCCATAACAGGAAGCATCTTTCAGTCAAGGTTCTTTTTCCTAAGGGGCGTGTCGCGGAAAGGCAGCAGAAGCAGCTGACATGTTGGGATGGCAATGTCGAGAGCTATGAGGTGGATGGGACATTCGATGACTGCCAGAAGATGGTGAAGGATGCATTCATGGATTCCTCGCTCTCTGGTCTTTCCAGCGCCAATTCAATCAACCTCGGGCGTCTTCTTCCTCAGATGGCATACTACGTATATGCCTCATCGCTCTATAAGGAGATATACGGCAGGGAAGCTGTCTTCATCATCCCTTCCGGCAATGTAGGAAACTCTACAGGCGCATTCTGGGCAAAGGCGATGGGTGCTCCTATAAAGAGCATCGTGCTTGCAGTGAATGCCAACAGGACGATCCCTGATTATCTCGAAACCGGTGAGTACCGGCCGCGTCCTTCGGTTGAGACACTTGCCAATGCTATGGATGTGGGTGCTCCCTCGAATATGGAGAGACTCTTTGCGATGTTCCCCTCCGTGGAGCAGTTCCGTGAGAATGTTGCCTCATACTCCGTAT
Source organism: uncultured Spirochaetaceae bacterium (assembly GCA_944389115.1). Classification (GTDB taxonomy): domain Bacteria; phylum Spirochaetota; class Spirochaetia; order Sphaerochaetales; family Sphaerochaetaceae; genus Ornithospirochaeta. The sequence continues at coordinate 49,484 of CALXLE010000090.1, read as the reverse complement.
CGGATGATGAGATAAGAAGGACAATCGGTGAGGAGTACAGGGAAAGCGGACATATCATATGCCCGCATACAGCCTGCGGCGAGCGCGTAAGGCGCGATCATTACGCAGATGAGGATACAGTAGTCGTCGCTACAGCGCATCCTGCCAAGTTTGAAAGGATCGTAGAGCCCATCATCGGAGGACCTGTAGCCATTCCGAAGCAGCTTTTTGACATCCTTCAGAAGCCATCGGCTGCAAAGAGCATCGGAACGGATTACCACGCTCTCTTCTGATTACCATTCAATAGGGGACTGGCCTGTTTTAATCAGGAAGTCATTGCACTTCCTGAAATGGCCGTTCCCGAAAAATCCACGGTAGGCACTGAGTGGGCTTGGATGTGCCGATTCAAGTATAAGGTGGGAAGGGGAGGATATAAGTGCCTTCTTGCTGCGCGCATAGCTTCCCCAGAGCATGAACACCTTCGGCCGAGGATCATCACCCAGCGCTTTTATAGCATTGTCAGTGAAACGTTCCCAGCCTTTTCCCGCATGTGATGCGGCTTTGTGTGCCTGTACAGTAAGTGTGCTGTTCAGGAGCAATACCCCCTGAGTTGCCCATCTTGAGAGATCGGATGACCAGCGGCCATCTTCCCTGAATCCTTCATTCTCGAGCTCTGTCCTGATGTTCTGCAACGATGGAGGCTCAGGGGTCCCCTCTCTTACGGAGAATGACAATCCCATTGCCTGTCCAGGCTCATGGTATGGATCCTGACCGACGATTATGACCTTCGTGCCATTGAACGGGGTAAGCCTGAAGGCATTGAATATCTCATTCATCGGAGGATAGATGGTCTTTGATGAATACTCTGATTTCAGGAACTGCCTGAGCTCCAGATAGTACGGTTTGTTCTGCTCTATATCGAATAGCGGCTGCCAGTCATTGCCTACATTGATCATAATTGAATGCTCCGCCAATACACGAACTCAGTCAAGTGCTATAATCGCACTATGGAAAAGGCAGAGGAGTATATCAGAAGGGAAGTCCACAGACTGTACTGGGAGCATGATGAGAACTGCGCAAGGACAACCCTGCGCATTCTTTCCGGTCTTACGGGCATTGTAATCGAAGAGCAGACATTGGCGGCAGCTTCCGGTCTTCATGGGGCAGGTGGCTATGGTGCACAGTGCGGACTTGTGGAAGGTGCCCTTATGTTCCTTGGCATCGTGGCCAGCTTGGAAGGGTATGAGGATATCCCGGGGCTCTGCAGGAAGTTCGCATCTCTCTTCGAATCATCATTCGGCTCTCTGCGATGCTCAGAGCTGAGGCCTGGCGGGTTTTCCCCATCCGATCCACCCCATCGCTGCGAGGAGCTTACATGCCGTTCAATACTCTACGTGTATCGCTTTCTGAAAGAGTCATTCCCATCAAAGAGTGTTGCAGAATGCAGGCACTGGATGTAGAACAGAGCTATGGCAGGGCATGGTATAGATTTCACAGCAGGACCTATCAGGAAGAACATGCTTCTCTTCGCTGTTCCTCTTCTCCTGTCCAATCTCTTCCAGCAGCTCTATAATGCCGCAGATTCCGTCATCGTCGGCAATTTTGTCGGAGCGGAGGCTCTTGCCGCAGTTTCATCCTCGACCCCACTGATAAACATGATGGTCGGTTTCTTCAATGGGATGGCAATCGGTGCTGGTGTTGTCATTGCTGGGTACTTCGGAGCAAGGGATATGGAGAAGCTGAGGAGAGCGATCCATACCGATATAGCATTCGGCATAATAGCGGGTGCTGTCCTTGTCATCCTCGGTACCGTGTTCACCCCATTGATACTGAGGTGGATGCAGACACCGGAGGATGTGCTACCTGAGAGCATACGCTACTTCCGGATCTACTCGCTTGGTGTGATCTTCTCCGTTCTCTACAACATCATGATGGGCATAATGAATGCCATCGGGGACAGCCGACATCCGCTGTACTATCTTATCCTCTCCTCGATAATCAATATCTTCCTTGACCTCTTTCTGGTCGGAGTTGTCCATACAGGAGTAAGCGGGGCGGCATTCGCGACAATCATGTCCCAGGCAGTAAGCTCCATACTCTGCCTGAGAAAGCTTATGCATGATGATACGCCCTACAGAGTGAGGCTGAGGGATATACGCATCGATGTGGGAATGCTCAGGAGGATCATCTCCTATGGCCTTCCATCCGGAATCCAGAACTCGGTCATTAATTTTGCCAACATCATCGTCCAGACGAACATCAATACATTCGCATCAGCTGCCGTTGCAGGGAGCGGCGCCTATTCAAAGATCGAGGGATTTGCGTTCCTTCCCATCACAAGCTTCTCCCTCTCGCTCACGACATTCGTCGGGCAGAACATAGGTGCTGGAAAACGCGACAGAGTGCTGAAGGGTATGAGATTCGGGATTCTCTGCTCAATCACGCTTGCAGAGATCATCGGCCTCAGCTTCTTCCTCTTTGCACCTTTGTTGATCTCACTGTTCAATACCGATCCTGCCGTCGTTTCATTCGGTGTCAGGCAGGCGAGGATAGAAAGCCTTTTCTACTGCTTCCTTGCGCTATCCCACTGTATAGCCGGCGTTCTCAGAGGAGCAGGTAAGGCAACGGTACCCATGATGATAATGCTTGGGTCATGGTGCATATTCAGGGTGATATACATAACAGTTGCTCTATCAGTATCACATACGGTAGAGCTTGTGTATGCGGCATATCCCATCACATGGCTGATCTCCTCCACGCTTTTCATACTGTACCTGATGAAGACAGACTGGCTCCATGCGGCGGAAAGACATCGCGATTTCTGATTTCCATTCCTCTTGCTGACGTTGTATCATATATGCATGGCATACACATTGATCAAAGGTGGTCTTCTCGTTGATACAGAGTGGATGAGGCATCAGGATATCCTCATCGAAGGTTCGAAGATAAAGAGGGTTGCTCCTGTCATCGATCAGGCGCAGCTTCCATCCGATACAGTTGTCATCGATGCGTCCGGGCTGTGCGTCCTCCCTGGTATCATCGATGCGCATACTCATTATCATCTCGTCTCACGCGGCACCGTCACAGCCGATTCCTTCGAAGAGGGCTCAAGGCTTGCCGCATTCGGTGGTGTGACTACAGTTGTCGACTTTGCGGATGACGATAAGCATTCGCTTCTTGCCTCCTTCAATGCAAGGCGCAGGGAGATGGCCCCAATGGCAATCGATTATACCCTGCATCAGGGCGTATATGCATACCGTGATGATATAGCAGCAGAACTCAGAAGCATCGCAGAGGCGGGTGTCGGTACACTCAAGATCTTCACTACCTACCGCGATGTAGGATACCTGGTGGAGAAACGTGAGGAGCTCAAGGCGATATTCAGCGCTGCAAAGGATCTTGGGCTTCTGGTCACAGTCCACTCCGAGGATGACCACATTATTACGGAGATTGGCAGGAACTGGAAGGGCGGATACAGACCGATAGATCATGCATCGCTCCGTCCTGCCGAGGCAGAGGCAGAGGCGATAAGGTATGTCGGAGGAATCGCAGAAGAGCTCGATATGCCTGTGTATATCGTCCACCTTTCATCGAAGGCTGGCCTGGAATCTGTCCGCGAGATGAGAAGCAGGGGCGTGAAGATTATCTGCGAGACAACGCCGCATTATCTCTTCCTTGATAAATCGAAGCTTGAGGGCGATAAAGGTCCTCTGTATGTCATGACTCCACCGCTGAGGACAAAGGAGGACAATGAAGCTCTGCAGGATGCTGTTCTCAATGGAGAGATACAGGTGATCGCAACGGATCACTGTGCATTCACCTATGAGCAGAAGCTGGAGAGCAATGACTGCAGGACCATCTATCCGGGAATCCCGGGAACGGAGGAACTTCTGCCTCTTGTGAATACATTCGCTCTCTCCTCTGGTAGTCTGTCTCTCTCCCAGGTCGTGAATCTTCTCTCGACAAGCCCTGCGAAGATCTTCGGGCTCTATCCTGAGAAGGGCTCCCTCGAGGAAGGCACCGACGCTGATATCGTGCTGTTCGATCCTGACTTCTCCTGGACGCTCTCAAAGGATACGATCCACAGCGCTTCGGGATATACCGCGTATGAAGGTATGAATGTCACTGGCAAGGTTGTGATGACATACCTCCGCGGAAGGCTCATAATGGGCGATGGTATCTATCTCGGGCTCTCTGGCGATGGCCGCTATCTGAAGGTGAAGCGATGATAAAAGCTTTCCTTTTTGATATGGATGGGGTGCTTGCGGAGAGCGAGGAGCTCTCTGTATCGATCGGGGTCTCGTACTTCAGATCGATAGGCATGGATGCTGACAGCTCCATATTCTCCGATTACCTTGGAGGTGGTGAGCGGATATTCTTCGATGGCCCTGCGAAGGAGCTGGGGCTGACGGGTTCTCCATATGACTATCATGAGGCTTCTGCCTTCTTCCGGAAGGAGTATGAGAAGCGTGCCTCCGGTCTCGATATCTCGCTTCCGGGAGCAAAGGAGATTGTGAGGAGCGCCAGAGCCGAAGGCATAATGACCGCTGTCGCATCATCGGCTCCGGGGTGGAAGGTCCTGATGAATATCAAAGGGATAGGGCTTTCTCCCGATGATTTCGATTTCATCGCATCTGGCGAGGATATAAAGCGCAATAAGCCGTTCCCCGACATCTATGCACTCTGCCTGATCAGGCTCGGCTTGGATGGAAGCGAGGCGATAGTATTCGAGGATTCCGTCATGGGCATAAAGAGCGCGAAGAGCGCCGGATGCCATGCGATAGGCACGGGTTCTACTTATCCTGTGACGGATCTCTATGCTGCAGGGGCCGATGCCGCAGTCTCTGATCTCTCGGCTTTCCCCTCTGCTCTTGATGCTGTATCAGCCATAGAGGACAGGGAAGGGAAAAAGAAGCGTGTGCCTATCACGGAGTATCTTGTGAAGCATGCCCTGAGACTTGCCCGGAATGCTAGGATCAATGCATACGCTCCATATTCAGGATTCAAGGTCGGTGCTGCTGTTGTCACATCCTCCGGGAAGATATATACAGGCTGCAATGTCGAGAATTCATCATATGGCGCCACTATATGCGCAGAGCGGAATGCTGTAACGACGGCAATAGCTGCAGAAGGAAGGACCCGCATCGAGATGGTCGCGGTCTTTACCGACAGCAACCCTCCGTCCCCGCCATGCGCTGTATGTCTTCAGGTCCTTGCAGAGTTCGCGTATCCCGATACGCTCGTGGTTCTGTCATCGGGGACGGAAGAGGTCCGGATGAAGTTCTCAGAGCTGTTGCCGAAACCATTCACCCTGAATACAATCTAGTCCGTGAGACGACTGGCCTTCATTATTCCGTTTATCATGCTTCTTGCCTCCTGCGCATCGTTTACAGATGCGTTCATAGGTGGTGTTTCCTATGATGACACCCTGACGCTTGAGGAGAAGCTTGAATACTATGGAGCGGAGTATGTATCCGTTCCTTACCCAGAGACATTCTTCGATGGCACAAAGTGGCTTGAGAGGATTACAGGTCTGATAGATTCGGCAGAGGACTATATCCTCATCTCGACATTCCTCGGATCGAGTTCCGATGCGCTTGAGGGAATGTATGATGCGCTGATAGCTGCGGCAGAGCGCGGGGTCGATGTCTATTTCATCATCGACGGAATCTCCTCCTACGATATGACCGAGACGCGGAATCATATGACTCAGCTATATTTCCTCCGCGATTACGGTATCAATCTCATCGAGTATTCCCCCCTTTCAGCGACAAGGCTCCTTAATCCATCCGAGCTTGTAATCAGGGACCATCGGAAGCTCTTTGTGATAGATGGAGAGCTTGCTGCGATAGGCGGCATGAATATGAACTTTATCTCGATGGGTGCAGGAGAGGGAAAGACACAGAGGGACAGCATGTATCTGTTCCGCTCTCCAGACCTCTCCCGTGCGCTCATCAATGAGTTCGTGGATATATGGAATAGCACATCGGTTGATGAGATAAGCTATGATGATTTCCCCGTTCCGGAAGATGGCAATGGGGTGTATGACGCCTATCTCATCAATATGGGATCCGATTCGATTGCGGGAATGTATGCATCCCTGATTGCTTCGGCAGAGCATTCGGTACTGCTCTTCCCATATCTTCCCGTTCTCGATAGCAATATGGAAAAATGCCTTTCTACTGCCTCTGGGCGTGGCGTCGATATAACGATGGTGATGCCGATAGATCTCAGAGGGTACGCTGCAGGAGGAATATATTACTTCCTTCCCGATCTCCTCGCCACCGGAGTCACTGTATACAGCAGCACCGAGGACGAGGAGGGCAATGCGCTCCCGCTCCTCCATGAGAAGCTGATGATAGTCGATGACAGGTATGTTGTGATCGGTTCATCGAACTTCAATTACAGATCGATGGGACTTTCCCATGAGCTCGCGCTTGTGATCGACAGCAGGGAGCTGGCAGAGGAACTGGAGAATCATGCTGTGGATGTGATGAAGGGAGCGCATATGTTCACAATGGATGAGGCCGTGCGCCTGAAGAAGGAAGAAGGGAATTTCTTCTCGTATCTTTTCATGTATTACGGAGGTTAGGATGAAGCGCATTTTGATGATGGTTCTTCTTATTCTTCCATGTACGCTCTACGCGGTCTCGTTCGGCTACTCGCTTGCACCGGTAGGACAGTTCTCCGGCAGTGAGCCATATGGTGGTCTCACAGCGGCTGCAATACTCTCATTCAATTCCGATCATGCCGGGGATATCGAGCTATCTGCTGATTTCACCCCATACGGGACATTCTTCGAGAGCGCAAGGATCCAGGTATCGCTCCCGATGCTTCTCATCCATGACCATGTATTCAATGCGCTCTTTCCGAATCCTGTAATATGGTCACCGCGCATCGGAACGGGATTCCAGTACAGAATGGGGAATGAATTCAATCTCGTGGTGGGAATCTCGCCGTTCGCATTCCATGACAAAGCATACTCATTCGAGTTCTTTTCGCCGTATGTCCTCTATGAGGTCCTTAAGCAGCAGTGGGGCTGGGGCATATATGTCATGAAGTTCTCATGCTTCTTCGGAGGTGCTGTATGAAGCGTATAGCTGTGGTCATCATGCTTATTGTTTCCCTTGGCTCCCTCCATGCCGGCGACCATCATGATATCTCCCTATCCATCGGACACGGAATCTACAGATGGCCGGAAAAGGGCATCAGCTTCTCATATGGGATGAATGTAGGTCTCTCAGAGCGCTGGGAGATGGAAGTCTGGGGGGTATCTGAGCTGCTTCCGATGCCTTTTGCCAATAACATGTTCGGAATAGACTTCTCAGCAGCGATCCTCGGTCCAAGATCCACGGCATCCAAGGTGGCAGGATCCGGAATCAATACGCTTATAGGCATAGGCGGATTCTACCGCACGGACAACAATGGAGCAGGCCCTATGGTATCGGTAACTCCGCTTACTGTCGGAAGCCCTATCTCAGGTCGCAGGGAGAGGCTATTCAGAACTGCCGTGGGGTACGATGCGGTAAACAACAGTGTTGTTGTTCTGTTCTCTCTGCTTGATATCGACTTCTATGTCAGAGGGACATACAGGGATTACCTCTGATGGGGAAGGTTCTTACCGATGAGCTCATATACGAAGTGCTGTCCGCAATCGGGGAAATTCCTCCCGGTTTTGTCTCAACCTATGGGGATATCGCAAGGGTACTTGGTATGGAGAACCGCTCAAGGCTGATTGGGAGAATCTGCAGTCTTTCTGAATACTATGGCGAATACCCATGCCACAGGGTAGTCAACCATGCAGGACGGCTTGTCCCTGGCTGGAAGGAGCAGCATGGATTGCTTGAGGGCGAGGGCGTACCCTTTGCTGATTATGATCATGTCGATCTTCCAAAGTGCCGATGGGACTGGAAATAGAGAAAGGAGGAGAATAATATGGAGAACAATGAAGCACAGAAGATAACACCGGAGATGGCAAGAACACTGCCTGGGATGCAGGTCTTTAAGACCGATAACATGCATTACAATATCGTTTTCCAGAATAATCCTGCTCCCGAGGATGTTGTTAGGATGGCAGCTTCCGTCCTTATCGCCGCAAGCAGGAACCAGAACTGGAGGAATGGAGTCTGTACTGAATTCGCAAAGGCATTTCCAAGTCTTCTGAAGAACATGGGAATCCAGATAAGCGCTGATGAGGAGATCAGAAAGCTCAGGAAGTCTGTCGAAGCACTTACAGCATCTGTGAAATCCTACGGAGGCAATCCTGAGAAGATCCTTAGGAATGCAGGTGTGTGAACCTTCTATCTTAATTTCCTGTTGTTCCATGTGATATCCTAATCGGGCAGATAACTAAGCTGAACAATGTAAACTTTCATAGAGCTAGAGGGAGACATTTTGCTTTGTGAAAGAGACTTGCCCGATTTCTCCACTTAGGAATTATCAAAGCGAAAATAGCAGGAAAAGAGAAAGAATATCCTCCTCGGATGACCAAGGAGGATGTATGTATCAAACTTCAGATAACTTTATTATTAGCTTTCTAGAATTTTATCATTACCAATTGTAAGAGAACCTACTCCATCGAATTTAAGACGACCATAGGCTGTGTCAACTTCTGTATCATTTGATTTTACGGTATTAGTATTATCAAATGTCACATTCTTCAATACTGTATCACCAACGCCATTGGTTCCGAGTATATGGCCAGCTTTGATGCCATCTTCTTTTTTGTTTTCTGTTGATATAATTGTACATCCTGTTACAGAAGAGTCGGAAACGTCGATTTTAGTTTTTCCGTCTTGGCCTGCATGACCCATAATACCACCGATAGAAGCATTTGATGATGTAATCTTAGTATTCTTGACTGAGCAATTATTTATTTTAATAGTTGTTTCTCCTGCTGCGGAACCATATATACCACCAGCCCAATGTCCTCCTGTTATAGAAGACCCGATAAGATGGCAGCCATCAAGGATTACCGAAGCTGATGAGTCAATATATCCTATGAATCCGCCTACACCATTAGCAGGAGCTGTCTTTGAAGCAACAATTGAAGCATTGTCCAATGTCAGATCCCGGATTTCCAGGGTAACAGCGCTCCATACATAAGCAATAAATCCCTGTGCATCTGTAGAACTCTCATTGCCTGTAGAAAGATTTCGTATTGTATTTCCATTGCCGTCTATAACAAAATTCTTACCATAATAATGATCGGAATTATATCCATCCAATTTAATGAATGGCCATGACTCTCCTGTCATATCAATGTCATCAACAATGGAAATTGTATAACAACCAATGTCATAGAATTTGCTGAGATCTTTTCCTAATGTAGCAAGATCTTCTGCTCTTCCTATTTTTATTGAATTTCTTGTGATTTTCTTGCCGCAATCAGCACAGATGCCGGTCTTGGGGTAATGTCCGCTAGTCTCACCATCGAACCAAGCCGAGACATCTTTCAGATTGATATGCTTGCATTCTTCTACAGGTTCTGGGTCTGGATTGAAGATTTCTGGTGGAAGCCAGAATACTGGTCTATTTGAGCATGCGGTAAGGCTAAAGATTATCGCAAATGCAATCAAAAGGGTTTTTCTCATGTGATCCTCCTAGATTCGTTGTTATGAGCATACCCCCCCCTAGTAGTTTGTCAAGATATTTGTAATTCAGAAAACGTTTTCTGATTTATAAATCATGCTGTTGAGGAAAACAGACTGAAGCAATATAATCAGCTGAAGACAAGGACGTCTATTCTTTTCAGGAGTAGGCGTTTTTTCTCTTTTTTCAGGAGGAATCATGGATCGCAAGTACATATTCGTAACAGGTGGTGTCGTATCCGGCCTCGGCAAAGGGGTAAGCGCTGCGAGTCTTGGAATGCTTCTAAAGCAGCGAGGGCTGAAGGTCGCTGCCCAGAAGCTTGACCCGTACCTTAATGTGGATCCGGGAACGATGAGCCCGTATCAGCATGGAGAGGTATTCGTGACGGAGGATGGTGCCGAGACAGATCTCGATCTTGGCCATTATGAGAGATTCATCGATGAGAATCTCAACAGAAAGTCCAACCTCACTAGCGGAAAGGTGTTCTGGAATATCCTCACAAGGGAAAGGCGAGGGGAGTATCTTGGCAAGACCGTCCAGATAATCCCCCATGTGACCGATGAGATAAAAGCTGCGATATATTCTCTTGGAGAGATGACAGAGGCCGATGTCGTGATAACCGAGATCGGAGGAACAATCGGCGATATCGAAAGCCAGCCATTTCTTGAGGCTATAAGACAGCTCCGCATAGAGGCTGGAGTTGATAACACGATGTTCATCCATGTTGTGCTTGTCCCATACCTTGCCTGCAGCGGTGAGTACAAGACAAAGCCTGGACAGCATTCTGTTCATGAGCTTCAGGGAATGGGCATTATGCCGGACTGTATTATTGCCCGCTCCGATAAGACCCTCGATGATGATATCCTCTCAAAGCTTGCGATGTTCTGCAATGTCAGCAGGAAAGCGGTAATCGGAAACGAGAATGTCAATCCGATCTATGCGCTTCCTTTGCTTCTCCATGAGCGTGGATTTGATGACTTTGCTGTATCGAGGCTATCCCTGAACTGCGGCCCATGCGATCTTGAGGGGTGGACTGCAGCTGTCGAACGCATGGAGAGACCAAAGGACCGCAGGGTAAGGATCGCTATCTGCGGCAAGTACGTGAAACTGCCTGATGCCTATCTTTCGATAAATGAGGCGCTGTACCATGCAGCAAGCTGGAATGATGCTGACCTCGAGCTTGTGTTTGTCGATACGGAGGAGGTGGAGAAAATAGGGCCGGAACAGCTGCTGAAGGATGTCGATGGAATCCTGGTTCCAGGAGGCTTTGGATCGCGTGGAATCGAGGGCATGATCCAGTGTGCTAGGTTTGCGCGTGAGAATGATGTCCCATATCTCGGCATATGCCTTGGCATGCAGATAGCGGTAATCGAGGCCGCGCGTTCGCTGGCAGGACTTAAAAATGCCAATTCCAGGGAATTCGATCCCGAAGGTGATGAATGCGTGATCGATCTGATGGATGAGCAGAGGAATATCGTCGCGAAGGGCGGGACAATGCGTCTTGGCGCCTATCCCTGCGCAATACAGAGAGGAACGCTGCTCCATAGCCTCTATGGACAGGATACCGTGCAGGAACGGCATAGGCATCGCTATGAGGTTTCTCCTGCATTCCAGGATCAGATTGCTGATAGCGGTATTGTCTTCAGCGGAACAAGTCCTGACGGGAAGCTTGTCGAAGCTATGGAGAATCCATCCTGCCGCTTCTTCGTCGCCGTGCAGTCCCATCCTGAATTCAAGAGCCGCCCGAACAGAGTGCATCCGCTCTTTGACGGATTCATTAAGGCTTCTCTTCATTGACTGACAGGTGGGATACAACCCCACCTGCCATGCATATCACTCTCCGCTCTTGCCGTAGTTTGACAATACCCTTGCGGAAGGGTCCGAGACCTGGCATCCTGGCCAGCTGCTGTTCGGCATCCAGAAGCCGGGTATCATCCTGTGCTGTCCAGGGTAGAAGCTCTCGAATATCTCTCGGTACAGGAGCGATTCAGGGGTGAAGGGCCTGCCATTCTCCGGGTATTTCCTGTATTCAGCTTCCAGATCCCTGCCCTCATAGTGCTTCTCAGCATAAGCCTTGAGGTCATCTACCATGCTGTGTCCTACAGCATCGCTGAATGCCGCCTTCTCCCTCCAGAGGATATCATCAGGGAGCCAGTTCCCGCCTTCGAATGCCTTGCGGAGAAGGAACTTGCCATGTCCTGAGCGATTCATCTTCATCTCTGGATCGATTGAAAGTACATATGACGCGAAATCGAGATCGCCGAAGGGAACTCTTGCCTCAAGACTGTTGTCGGCAATGCATCTGTCTGCCCTAAGGACGTCATAGGCATAAAGCTCATGCACCCGTTTCTGGCTTTCCTTCTCGAATGCCTCCGCATCTGGGGCGAAATCGGTGTATTTGTATCCGAAGAGCTCATCGGAGACCTCTCCCGTCAGCAATACCCTGACATCGGTGTTCTCATGGATATATCTGCATAGGAGATACATTCCGATGCTTGCCCTGATTGTTGTTATGTCATAGGTGGCAAGTGCTTCTATGACCTCAGGGAGGACTGTGATGACATCCTTTTCCGTCATCGTGACGTTGGTATGTACCGAACCGAGGAACGTTGCGGTACGTTCTGCATATTTTGAATCTATCGGATCCCTGTCCATCCCGATGGAAAATGTGCGTATGGGCTTCCCGAGGATTCTTGATGCAATCGTGCAGACAAGGGAGCTGTCAAGACCTCCAGATAGCAGGAATGCCACAGGCGTGTCGGAATCAAGACGCTTCTCAACGGCCTTTATGAGCTTGTCACGTATGTTTCCGGCTATCTCACCCTCGCTGCCATGAACATATTCCTGCACTTTCGAGATATCCCTGTAGCAGATGAACTCCCCTTGTTTCCAGTAGTGGCCGGGAGGGAAGGGCAGCACATTGCTGCAGAATGGGGTTAGAAGACATGCTTCGCTTGCGAATGCGATCATTCCATTTCTGTCATAGCCATAGAAGAGAGGACGGATGCCTATCGGGTCGCGTGCTGCTATGAATCCATCGTCCTTATCATAGATGACTGTCGCATATTCAGCATCGAGGAGAGCAAACATCTTCTCCCTGTGCTTCTCGTAGAGATACAGGATTGTCTCGCAGTCAGAATCTGAGTGGAAGATATAGCCTTCCTTCTCAAGCTCCTCGCGGATTGAACGGAAGCCGTAGATTTCACCGTTCGTTATACTGTACTTCCCTTTGTATTCAAATGGCTGCATCCCCCTTTCATCGACGCCCATTATCGAGAGCCGCTGGAAGGCAAGGTAGACATCCTTCTCTGGCATGATGATCCTCTCAGCATCAGGACCTCTTCTATGTGTCCTTTCAAGGATTCCTCTGATCTGTGGTAGTCCGATAGCAGACCCACTATAAGCAAATACTGTACACATATAGCACCTCAGACTGCAGCATAGAGCTGGCTGTATGATTTGGATCTGTCAGCCTCGATTGCGATGAAGCTTCCCTTGAGGCAATCCTCTGCGGAAATGGAGAAGACAGATGCATAATCGGAAATGATGGGGCTGAGGATACTGTCCTTCTCCTCATTACTGACATTTCTCCGGATGAGCTTGTCGGAGAGGTTGAGGGGGACTTTGTCCGTCCTGAGGTAGATTGTTCCTGCATACATGCCATTTCCGCAGAAATAACCTGTTATGCTCTTTCCCTCACAGCCGAGACCAAGGACGATTATGATGCCTCCTGCAAGGTATTCTCCAAGGAATGATCCTGCTCTGCCTCCGATGACAAGGATGCTCTTCTTGTCCTCATATGCCTTCATATGGACTCCTGCTCTGTATCCTGCATCTCCAAGAACATAGACCCGACCTCCGCGCATGCCATATGCAAGGGCATCACCTGCAGAGCCCTTTATCGCAAGAAGACCGGCATTCATCGTATCGGCAGCCGCATCCTGGGCATTGCCATCGACATACACCGTACCTCCATCGAGATATGATGCAAGCGCATTGCCAGGCGTCCCCTTGATATGTAGGATCCCGTCCTTCATGCCGCAGCCGATATATCTCTCTCCAAGGCAGTCCGTTACCATAATCTCCTTATGACCATCTTTTCTGATATCAAATTCCTTCATCTCATTCTCCTGCATATCCGATTCCAAGAACTTCCAGTTCTTTCGCATTGAGATCGACTCCTCTGAGTGCTAGGCGATTGCCTTTCAGGGCTTCGATGCTGTTTATTCCCATTCCTCCCATGATCTCCTTGATCTCCCGTGTCCATGCATTCACGAGATTCACAAGCCGCGCTGCGCCTTTTTCTGGATCAAGTCTTCCTGTGAGCACAGGATCTTGCGTCGCAAGTCCCCATGCACATCGCCCTGTATGGCAGGATGCGCAGATATGGCAGCCAAGCGCGCATAGTGCTGCTGTCCCGATTGAGACGGCATCGGCTCCGAGTGCTATCGCCTTGACCGCATCCGATGAGTTCCTGATTCCTCCCGATGCTATGATGCTGACTCTATCCCTTATTCTCTCTTCCCTGAGTCTCTGGTCGACTGCTGCGATTGCAAGCTCTATCGGGATTCCGACATTGTCTCGGATGCGCTTCGGGGCAGCTCCAGTTCCGCCCCTGTAGCCGTCAATCGAGATGATATCCGCACCGCTCCGGGCTATTCCTGAAGCAATCGGTGCGATATTGTGCACCGCTGCGGCCTTCACGATTACAGGCTTCGTATAGTGCGTAGCTTCCTTTATCGACATGACAAGCTGGGCAAGATCCTCTATCGAGTAGATATCGTGATGCGGGGCAGGGCTGATAGCATCAAGCCCCTCTGGTACCATCCTAGTCTTCGAGACATCTCCTATGATCTTCTTTCCCGTCAGATGTCCACCTATACCCGGTTTTGCTCCCTGTCCTATCTTTATCTCGATAGCCGCAGCTGTATTGAGGTATGTTCCGTGGACTCCGAAACGCCCTGAGGCAACCTGGACGATAGTGTTTTCCTTATATGGATAGAGGCTTTCATGAAGACCGCCTTCGCCCGTATTCCAGTATGTGCCAAGCTCCTCTGCTGCAGCTGCAAGCGCTTTATGGACATTAAGGCTTATTGCACCATAGCTCATCGCTGAGAACATTATCGGGGTTTTGAGCTCCAGATGCGGGGGAAGATTGTCTACGATATTCCCATTCTGGTCACGCTGTATCCCCTCGGGCCTCTGTCCCAGGAAAACAGCGGTTTCCATGGGTTCCCTCAGAGGATCAATCGATGGATTTGTGACCTGGCTTGCATTGAGAAGCAGCTTGTCGAAGTAGATTGGCACGCTTTTCCCAGATGCTCCCATGGATGAAAGGAGAACGCCTCCTGTCTCAGCCTGCAGGAGTATCTCCCGTATGTCATCCTCCCTGAATACAGAGTTCTGCCTGAATCTGTTCTCGTCCTCCATTATGTATATAGCTCCCGTCGGACAGAATGAGACGCAGCGCTGGCAGTCAGTGCACTTGTCATGATGGAAAACCAGTGATCTATCCGTTCCTTTCTCGATTGCTCCGAATGAGCATTCAGACACGCATCTGAGGCATGAGATGCAGCTCTCATCCTTCCTGATTCTGTATCTCCTCATCTTCCTGCCTCCTTATCTAGTGTGACAATCACAGCTTCTCCTCCGCGCGGTGCCCAGATTCTGTCGGGATTCTCCTCGATGACCCTTATCGCAGCCTCCTCCGAGCTGAAGTAGACTGTGTTTCCTTTCTCCGCAGCGACAAGGCTCCTGAGCTTCAGCCTGTCATTGAGTGCCATCATTCCGCCCCTGAATCCGACAAGGATCGAGAACGGTCCGGTGATCAGGAACGATGAGAACATCTTCCTCAGATATGAAAGCCTCTTCTTCTCTTCCTCATCCTTGATGGAAATCGTTGTCCAGAATGGAGCAGCAATGACCTCTGAGCACTCCTTGAGGGAAAGCCCCTGCTTCCTTGTCAGGTAGTCCAGTATGTATGTAATGACCTCTGTGTCTGTCAGCAGATTGCATGAGTAGCCATACATTTCAACAGCTCTGCGGTTCGCGTCGTATGATGATATCTCCCCATTATGGACGACAGTAAGGTCGAGAAGAGAGAATGGATGGGAGCCTGCCCACCATCCTGGCGTGTTTGTCGGATAGCGCCCGTGCGCTGTCCAGGAATAGCCCTCATACTCCTCGATCCTGTAGAAATCAGCGACATCCTCCGGGTATCCAACAGCCTTGAATACCCCCATATCCTTACCGCAGGAGACAACGTACGCCCCAGTAATCGAATCATTTATCCTGATTGTTGCCCTGGATGTGTATTCGTCCTCATCGAGCTGGCTGTCCTGGAGGAGGTGTGGGAGCGGGGTGATGAAGTAGCGCCAGATCAGCGGTGCATCCGAGATTCTTGGCGTCTGCCTTACTGGTATCTTAGAGAGGTTTATTATGTCGAAGCGCTTATCAAGGAATCTCTCCGTCTCCTCTCTTGCAGCCTGTGATTCATAGAATATATGCAGGGCGAAGTAGTCTTTGTACTGAGGGTATATCCCATAAGCAGCGAAACCTCCGCCAAGGCCATTCGATCTGTTGTGCATTACGGCAATGCTTTTCTTGATTGCCTCGCCGGTGATGCGTCTGCCGTCCCTGCAGAATATGCCACTGATCGCACACCCTGAACTGATCCTGACTTCTCCTTCCTTCTTCATTCGGAAACCTCCGGAAATAAAAAAAGGACGCACTAAGATCTTTCTTAGAACGTCCTTGTTCTCTGAGGTTCTTTTACGACAGATGGATGACGCTTGTCAATTGTATGCATGAATATATTCCGGATAAAAATGCAGATTCGCGCATGGAACCACTTGACTATTGCGTCCTGGTTTTCCTAATATTCAGCCATGGACAGCAAGGGCGCTGCAGATTGATGTATCTGCGGCGCTTTTTCCGTTAATGGAGGACTATATGGACTTAAAGGATATCAGAGAACTGCTGGCGGAGTATGAGATCAAGTTCATCCGCCTTGCCTTCTGCGATATCTCCGGCAGACAGAAGAATATTGCGATAATGGCCGATGAGCTCGAGCATGCGGTACTGCATGGTGTCTCATTCGATGCTTCCGCGATAAAGGGCTTTCTCAATATCAGCGAGTCCGATCTGCTGCTTTTCCCTGACCTTGATACATTTTCCGTGCTTCCATGGAGACCTTCGGACAGGGCCGTTGCCAGGTTCTACTGCTACATCACGTACCCCGACAGAAGACCTTTTGAAGGAGATGTGAGATACCTCCTTTCCGAGATAGAGAAGAAAAGCGGGAAATCAGGATACTCATTCCTTGTCGGTCCTGAATGTGAGTTCTACCTCTTTGAGACAGATGAGAAGGGCTTCCCGACGCTCACGCCTTTTGATGAGGCTGGCTATTTCGATATTGCTCCTCTTGATAGAGGAGAGAACGTCAGGCGTGAAATATGCTTTGCTCTGGAGAACATGGGATTGAAGCCTGAGCGTAGCCATCATGAGCACGGACCTGGGCAGAATGAGATAGATTTCCGCTGTTCCTCTCCTTTGAAGGCGGCCGATGATCTTATGACATTCAAGACCGCTGTCAAGGCTATAGCCCAGCAGCATGGGCTTTTCGCCTCATTCCTTCCAAAGCCCTTGGAGAATGAGAGCGGGAATGGCCTGCATATGAATCTGTCACTCTATGAGAATGAGGAGAATCTCTTTGAGAGAGAGGATCCCAAGGCCATGTCGTTCATGTCAGGTATTCTCAGGAGAATGAAGGAGATGACATCCTTTGCCAATCCGCTTGTATCATCCTACGAGAGACTGGGACAGTTTGAGGCGCCATCGACAATATCGTGGAGCCATCAGAACAGATCAACTCTCATCAGAATACCATCAGCAGAAGGCCATGACTGCCGTATGGAAGTCAGAAGCCCCGATCCTGCCGCCAATCCATACCTCCTTATTTCCCTTCTTCTGTCTGCGGGCTTTGAAGGCATCGCAGATGGTCTTGAAGCAGAACCGGAAGCGGCAGGTGATATGCTTTCCTCGCCGCTTTCGGAAAGGCTCCCAGCAAGCCTTTCCGAGGCGGTGGCGGAGTCGGAGCGAAGCGCTTTCATCCATAAGGTCATTCCGGAGCGGATTGTTTCCGGATATCTGGAGGATAGGGCTTCGGAGGCCGTGGAGTACGAAAGAAATGGAAGGAATCATGACTATCTGATCAGCAGGTATTTCAGATTCATATAGGGTATTTTTATGGAAACGGTGCTAGTGGTCGCAGAACGTGCACGATGCGATGAGATAAAAAGGCTCTTCCGGCCTGGCGGATACGCATTCATAAGGGCGGAAAGCGAAAAGGAGGCAAGGATGAAGCTCCTTGATTTCCAGCTATCTCTTGTCATCGTCGATGCGATGCTTCCAGGAAGCGCTTCGAAGGATACCGCTGTATTCGCAGCATCCATGGATGCAGATACGGTTCTCATCGTGCCGGATGAGCTCTCCTCGCATATGGCTGCGATTATGATGAAGCAGGGTGTGTACGTTTCTGGATCAAGCAGGGATAGTTTCTCTGCCGTACTGGGAGCAATCAGCGTTGCCAGGGAGAAGATCCTGAAGGTTGAGGAGAAGAACAGAAAGCTTCTTCTCCGGCTTAAGAATGAGAAGCTGCTGACAGAGGCCAAGTGCCTTCTTGCTGGCAGAAGGGGCATGAGCGAGGCAGAAGCCCATAGCTATATTGAGAAGAAGGCAATGAACTGCCGCATAAGCCTGGAAGATGCCGCGGTGGGCATTATAAGGGAATTATCATAGGAGGAATATCATGAACGTACCTGAGATGTTTGGCTCGATGGTCTTTAACGATCAAGTAATGAGGGAAATGCTTCCGAAAAAGGTATATCAGTCATTGCATAATACCATGCTGGAAGGAAAGGCTCTCGATGAGGATGTTGCTGATATCGTGGCATCCGCGATGAAGGAATGGGCAGTAAGCAAGGGCGCAACGCATTTTACCCATTGGTTCCAGCCGATGACAGGAATAACAGCCGAGAAGCATGACAGCTTCCTGACAGTAGACAAGAACGGTTGCGTCATAATGGATTTCTCCGGAAAGGAGCTGACAAAGGGCGAGCCCGATGCATCCAGCTTCCCATCCGGTGGTCTCAGGGCGACATTTGAGGCGCGTGGCTATACTGCATGGGATCCGACAAGCTATGCCTTCATCAAGGATGATACGCTCTGCATCCCCACTGCTTTCTGCTCATATACGGGCCAGATCCTCGATAAGAAAACACCGCTTCTGAGGAGCATGGATGCGATAAGCAGTGAAGCTGTAAGGACGCTTGCGCTCTTCGGTAAGCATGTGAAGAGAGTGAATGCCACCATCGGTGCCGAGCAGGAGTATTTTCTCATCGACAAGAGCGACTATCAGAAGCGTCTCGATCTCAGGCTTACTGGAAGGACGCTTATTGGCGCCCCTGCTGCGAAGGGCCAGGAGATGGAGGATCACTATTTCGGCTCTATCAGGCCCAGGGTCAAGGCTTTCATGGCCGATCTCGATGAGGAGCTCTGGAAGCTTGGCATAACAGCGAAGACCGAGCATAACGAAGTTGCCCCTTGCCAGCATGAGATGGCTCCGATCTTCGACAATGCCAACAAGGCAACCGATGCGAACCAGCTTACGATGGAGATGATGAAGAAGGTTGCTGAGCGCCATGGCTTTGCATGCCTCCTCCACGAAAAACCCTTTGAGGGCATCAACGGATCGGGAAAGCACAACAACTGGGCTCTCAGCACAGATGAGGGTGAGAACCTCCTTGATCCGGGAAAGACCCCGAAGGATAATGCACAGTTCCTTCTCTTCCTGACGGCCGTAATAAAGGCTGTCGATGAGTATCAGGATCTGCTGCGTATAAGTGTTGCCAGCGCTGGTAACGATCACAGGCTTGGAGCAAACGAGGCACCTCCTGCAATCGTATCGATATTCGTAGGAGATGAGCTTGAATCGGTAATCGAATCGATCATCGAGGATAAGCCATTCAAAGGCAGGACATCATCCTCCCGTCTTGATATCGGGACAAGCGTCCTTCCTAAGCTTGCCCGCGATAACTCGGACAGGAACAGGACGAGCCCGTTTGCATTCACCGGCAACAAGTTCGAGTTCCGCATGCCCGGCTCATCATTCAACATCGCATGTACCAATGTCATGCTGAATACGGCAGTGGCCGATGCTCTGAAGGATTTCTGCGATGAGCTTGAGGGCTCCGATGACTTCAATGCATCACTGAACGCATTGATAAAAAGGGAGCTGGAAAAGCACAGGAGAATACTCTTCAACGGAAATGGCTACAGCAAGGAATGGGAGGCTGAGGCAGAGAGAAGGGGACTTTCGAACTACAAGAGAACCCCTGATGCCCTTGTCCATTACTGCGACGGCAAGAATGTGGAGCTTTTCAGAAGGCACAGGATATATACGAAGGAGGAGATGGAATCCAGACTCGAGATATCGCTTGATGAGTATCAGAAGGCAATACATATCGAGGCCGTCACGATGATCGAGATGCTGAGGAGGCAGATTCTCCCGGCTTCGCTCCGCTTCTCCGCATCCCTGGCTTCTTCTGTACAGACCAAGGAGAGCATAGGCGTTGCCGCCAATGCGGACAAGGCTCTCTGCGCGAAGGTCAGCTCGCTCTGTGATGAGCTGATGCTCAAGACCGATGAGCTCGATGAATGCGTTGCAGCAAGCCCGGAGGAGACAGAGAAGGCCGCCTTCTATGCAGCTGACAGGATTATCCCTGCAATGGAAGCTGCGAGGAGAATCAGCGATGAACTTGAGACATTTGCTGATAAATCCTCATGGCCTGTTCCTACATATTCTGAAATCCTCTTCTATGTCTGAGGATCTGTCCGCAGGTAGTCATTCAAAGGCTATCTGCGGACTTTCCTATAACTCATTCCACAGGAAGCCTCAATGTCATTGAGTTAAGCCGCGACACATAATTTGATATAAGAATGAATGGCTGCATGAGAGCAAAGTCGTCATTGCCTATGTTTCTATCAGGACTGTGGGAATAATCTGTATAATCATATGCCGATATGCATATATTCATGCTATGAGCGTTTATAAGAAATGTATAGAGAATGAAATCAATTCAATCCGACGTGGACATTGATGTAACTAATGGATTCATAAATTGCTCCTAGAAATAGGAGTTTATTTTCATCCAAAGCCATCTAATTTCTCTTGACAAAAGAAGTTGGGGGGGGGGGGTACATTTGTAGTCAAATGGAGGATATAAGAGAATGAAGAAAACTGTCATCTCGATTATCGGAATAACACTCATGCTTTTTGCATTCACAGCATGTCAACCTAGATATATTTTCATGCCGCATGTTCATGCATTTGGAGAATGGACAATCATAAAGGACGCAACCTGCACAGAGGAAGGCGTGAAGACGCGCACATGTAGATTATGCTCAGAGACAGAGACCCAGACTATTGAGGCTCTTGGCCATGAGCTCGATGCGGATGGCAAGTGTACAAGATGCAATAAACAGGTTGAGCAGTATATCAACAGTGGAGAAGCGTTCTTAGAGGCAACAAAGAAAGAAGGAGAGATTATCCTTACCGGGGATATCACAATTGATATTGCTCCATGGGAAACAAATGATAAGTCTGTGTTTGGCAGTGAGGAAACAGAGAGTATTGTAATTGACGGTAAAGGAAATACTATTACATTCAACAACACCGATTCCGACTGGAATGCAATCTATACAAAGAATGAAGATGCTGTACTTACAATCAAGAACGCCACTATCGACAACTCGGGATATAATGCTAATGGCGGAACTTGGAATGGTCATGACATAATCTTCAGTTGCAATGTTGTCTTGGAAAATGTTACAGCAACCAATGCGATTGTTGTTGGAAAGAATGCTACAATAAAAAACTCAACGATCTCTGATGTTAATTGTACAGGTGATGCTTATATGCTTTGGATTCAGGCCAATGGTCAGACCGTAACTGTCGAAGACTGCAAAATCAATGGAAAGAGCTCTACAACAGGAGCAGATAACAGAGCTATCAAGATTGCAGATCAGTATGTCGATGACCCAAAGGCTGTTACATTGAATGTTTCCGGTACAACTTTCTCTTCAGATACGAAGGCAGCTGTCCTTGTTACATGTACAGCTGGTGCAACAATCAACTGGGGAGAGGGAAATGACATCTCCGGTGTGACTGCTGATACTGAACACGCTGTATGGAATGATTCAGATAGGACAGATGCTATGGATCTTGTTGTAGTAAATGGTTGTACAAAGATACAGGAAGTATAATTCTTTCCGTATGCCTCAAAGTACAGAGCTGGGCTCTATATCTTTATAGCGGCCCAGTTTTAATTAAGCATTAAGTGTCGTCCCCAGCATTTAAGAAATAGCTTCTCCCCTAATGTGTATGCTACACGGTAGGGGAGTTTTCATTTATCACTGAGCCAGATAATCACATCAATGGAAACAATTTGTTTTGAGTATTTTTCCCTTCTGCATGTACAAGTGGTGTACAGTTCATAAGTAAAGTCCAGTCCTTTTCGGTTAAACGTTTATGACTTTCAATGATAACTGCTTTGATTAAATGGAATTGACCAATATAATAAGAATCACAGTATGCCGGTGAATCAGATGCATCTCAGTGCTGCTGTCTGAGTGCCAGATGGATTCTTCATCGATTACGAGATCCAGAACTGGGCAAACAAGGATGTGAGAGGAAGGCCTGTGCTGACAGTATGAAGAGTATAGCGGCATCGAACAAGCATAAAGACGCCGGAGTTGTTGTCAACTGTGAAGGGGTATGAATCATTCTATCTCTCAGGAGAAGCCCGGCCATTACGATTGAAAAGCTTGTCACGGAGTTCATATTACATTGCAGCCAGTTCGTCTTTTGTCAGGGATGCCGTAAACAATCATTTCATACCATTCATCTATAGAGCAGCCTGATTTTTTATACTGGAATTATTTTTGGGGTTTTCTGAACAGACTTATAGCCTTGCCCAGTTTTTTCATTGCCGTTATCCATGTGATTCAAGCATCAATTCATTTCAGCCTGCAAGCTAGTATTTCATATTATGCATTCTATTTCTATTGGGGCTTTAACTTAATGACATTGGGCTAGTATGTGTGGTTCTGATAACAATAAAGTGTATTGTTCATTCCATGCCAGTTTCCAGTTTTGTCATTATGCCGATGATTGTAGTAAGTGCGCTCACGGCATATGATTGCAGCAGAATTGAGATGAACATATCCTGTATATTATCTTTTTTTTCTCCAAATTATTGACTTTTTCTCCTATTTTGTGTGATAATTATATGCTTCGTTTTAAGAAACGCTTGGTAGTAGTTGTAGTTTTCTGATTGATGCAGGGAGATAGCAATGAAACAGAGACCATCCAGCATCCGGTACTGATCCAGTATATGGGAATCTATGCCATAGCCTGGCATAGTCACAGATAATCTTCAATTCATTTTCAGGAGAAGCTATGAGAACAGAGGCGTTCTGCATGCTTTTCGTTGTATGCCTTTCTCTTTCTGAGTATGGCATGCTTTCGCACGTCATTGGCATATTGGGCTAGAAGGAGGGATCTGATATGTTCTATGGTGATGTTCTTGGGACGATAATCGATTCGTTCAAGGATGGGATGGATGCTGCAGAGGTTGAGAGGCTCCGCGGCATGGCAAAAGGGTTTCTTTCAAGCTGCAATCCTCCATCAGCGGATGATGATTCAGATGACGATGATGTGGATGCCAATAGGGCAATCATCAGCCGCCTGACAGCTTCTGACTGTCCATTCAGCAAGGAGACGGTCGAGGCAATCATATCCATGTGGGATAGCACTATGGATTCTTCGAGTGACAATGCGGAGGAGAAGATAATCGCAAGGCGCAGATCTGCGCTTCTGCAGCTCCTCGGGATGAAGGTCTATTCATTTACTGCAGAGGATATCAGGAGGGCCGCAGAAGCAATGGATAGGAGCCATGCAGGGATGGTAAAGCTCAAGGATTTCCTCCTGGAGGAGATTGCATCAAGCGTTGCCAATGGCATTAGGCCTAAGCCCATTCTCCTTGTGGGGGATCCCGGGTGCGGGAAGACGAGCCTCGCTATAAGCCTTGCCTCTGCATTCCCTGAAAGAGGTCATGCTGTGATAAGCCTTGCAGGCAAGGATGCGGCCTTCGAGCTTTCCGGCGTGGATCAGGCCTGGCGGGCCTGCACATTCGGCCTGATTCTCAAGGCATTTCTGCAGGCGGGGTCGATGAGTCCTGTGATTATCTTCGATTAGCTGGATAAAATCGGGCAGAGCGATGCTTACTCACGTGCTGACAGCGCCTTTCTGGATCTTCTTCAGCCAGAACGAGCCATACTGTTCACCGATGCTTTCATGGCGTTGCCGATCGATGCATCGAATGCCTGGTATATCTTTACTGCAAATACGCTGCAGGGAATACCCGCACCGCTTCTTGACAGGCTCTCCATATTCCAGATGGATGATTACAGCTTCGATGATCTCATGGAGATTGCGGAGCGTGTAATCAGGGACAGGAACAGGACTGCAAGACGGAAGCTTGGATTCTCAAAGAAGGCAAAACGTCGGCTCGTATATTCCTGCTTCGGTGCAAACACTTCCGTGCGTCCTCTGAAGGAGGCTATAGACCGGGTCTATGCCTCGAAGGCAAAGCTTGCCCTGTCCTCTGATTCCTCTGAGCCGATTAGGGTTGGGGAAGATGATATAGGAGAGGCTGTATTCCACAATGTGGAGTTCCCAGATCTTGCAAAGGACTTCATCTATAGTCCAGGGGTCATCAGCGGAATAAGCGTCATGGCAGGCAGGGGATTCATCCTGCCTGTCGAGGCAAGGAATGTCCATTCTCCCCTGAGGGAGGTGAAGGTGACTGGACTGGTCGAGCAGGTCATGCTTGAGAGCGCAAACATTGCGTATGACCTGGCGGACAGTTACGCCCAGCGGCATATGGATATGAATCTCGAAGCAGTGACGGTGAACTATACATACAGTATCCAGAAGAGAGGAGACTCTGCTTCCCTTGCGACAGCTCTTGCCATCATCTCGGATCTTTCCGGCATAGCCGTGCCGAAGACCACCGCGGTGACGGGAGCTGTATCCCTTACAGGGAACGTGCTTCCTGTCGGAGGAGTGCTCGCAAAGATATCAGGGGCGGCGTTGCAGGGGGCTAGGAAGGTCATCATCCCTGCCGCGAACAGGAAGGATATCGAGGATGTCCCTTCCTCAATCCTTCCCGATGTGGATATTGTATTCGTCTCCACTTTCGAGGAGGCTGTCGAGAGAACCTTTCCTCCTCATGCCCATATAAGAGTGAATGAGCGGCAGATGGCCTGAGAAAAAGCAGCCCCGCAGTTCCTGCGGGGGCTGTGTTTCAGATATGCAGAATCTCCTTTGCATGCTCCTCTGTGAGGTCATAGCTGTAGAAGAGACTGTAGTATTCGATTGTCTTCTGGATAACATCAACGGGATACAGCTCCGGATATAGAAGATTGCCAAGCCAGTAGATTCCTATGATCCTGTTCGTGGCAGGAGGTGCATCGATGAATGAATATGGCTCTGATGGGATGAGATAGATATTTCCGTTAGCTACTGCATCGAGAACCTGCCATTCAGGGCTTTCCATCGCATGGCGGTATGCTTCCTCTTCCTGAAAAAGGATTACTTCAGGATTCCATATATACATCTGTTCCATCGATATGCTTCCGCCCGATTCTCCGAAAGATGATGGGACGATGTTCTTTGCGCCGATTTTCTCTATGACCTCGCCATGGAAATTCCCCTCTGCAATCGCCTCGAGTCCGTCAGGGGAAGTGGAGTAATAGACTGTGACTGGATCAGCTATATGCTCCCTGGCCTTTGCGGCCATTTCGATTGCATCCTCTGCGAAGAGGGCAAGAGCTTCCGCTCTGTCCTCCATCCCGAGGAGCTTTCCAGCGGTCCTGTAAACATCGGGGGTGTTGTCGAGATACGCTTCAATGAAGATCACCGGAATCATGATATCTCCGGAGAGCTTGTCGAGGTCGCTGATCATTGCCTCTCTGGATCCTTTTATCTCTCCCATGTCGATGACGACATCGGGAAAAGCTGCCATGAGCGCTTCCTTATTCAGGTTGGCCTTCTTTCCATAGAACGTTCCGAAGACAGGGAGGTTGACCGTATCCTGGATGAAGTACTCCTCTGCGGAGCCTGAGAGCTTTGATGACCATCCTGCGATGCGGTCAGGAGCAAGGGAGTAGAGGACCATCTGGGCAAGATTGCCCGAAGGAACGATTCTCTCAATCCTCTCTGGAAGATCCACTATCCTTCCGAGCGAGTCCGTGAATGGAACTGCTGAAATGCTGGCTGCTGCCAGCAGCATGACAGCTATCAATAGCTTTCTCATATCATCCTCCGTTTTATATCGAAAAGTGTACACTTCTTATTGTTCATGAATGTCAGCGGGTATTCTCCGCATGCTGGCTGGACGAATGGCAGCAGGGTTTCAACCATGTTCTCTCCATAGCTTTTCCCGATGAAATGCCTGGCTTCGTCGATGGATGCGAGAGGCTGGGGGAACGGTATCATGAACCGCTCTGCAGTGAACTCCATCCCAGGGTATTCTCTGAGGAACTTCTCGGTCCCGATTGAGCCTTTCCTCCCTGTATCGATTCCCTGGCCCGAGTGTTCGGATAGGATATAGATAATCCTTTCAGCGCTATTCAGATATCTTCCAAGATTACCGTTATCCATAATGCGGCCAAAGAAGATCATCAGGAGCTGTGGGGTGGGCTCGATGCCATCCTCTGCATCATGGAGTTTGAATATATCGAGGAGGGATCGTTCTCTTGCGGCTTTTATGACCATCGGATCCCTGTCTGATGCCGATATATCCACGCCTCGCTTGTATAGGATCTCAGCAGTATGTCCAAGTCCGCATCCTATCTCATTGACAGGCTTTGATATATCAATGTGGTTCAGAATGATTTCTGAGAGCTCCTTGTGGAATGAGCAGCACCTCGCCGCACGCTCGTACCAGATGATTCTCTCCTCGTCCCACCATGCTACTCCGGTACGCATACGATCCGTTCTCCTTTTCCTGTCTCTATCCTTGATATGCAGAGCTTCCTGCCATAGAGGGACGAGAGCTCGCAGCCATCAAGAAGTTCCTCTGGATTCCTTGATACAGCCTTGCCATCCATTCCAAGCATTATTACCTTGTCCGATACCATCAGGGCATGTTCCGGGTTATGCGTGGAGAAGAGTATTGAATAACCCTTTTCCCTTAGCCGGGAGATTGTTTCCATCACTAGAAGCTGGTTTGGGTAATCAAGGGATGAAGTCGGTTCATCAAGGATGAGGATTCCCGCATCCTGGGCAAGCGCTCTTGCGATCATCATCAGCTGCCTCTCACCTCCGGAAAGCTCATCGCAGTGCCTGTCTGCAAGGTCTTCTATGCCAAGCATGGCAAGAGCTTCTGCGGCTTTATCCATATCATCCTTTCCGGGATGTCCAAACAGCCCGATATGAGGTGCTCTTCCCATAAGTACGGAGTCGAGAACGGTATATCTGTATACCATCGATGAATACTGGGGAATGTATGCTATTGCCTTCGCCCTGTCCTCTGCTTTCATCATTATTGCATCCTTCCCATCTACAAGGACCGATCCTCCGTCAGGGGAGAGAAAGCCCATGATGATCCTGATCAGGGTTGTCTTGCCAGCTCCATTGCGGCCTATGAGGGAGGCAATATGCCCGCCTTCGATGAGCAGGGAAACATCTGAGAGGATTCTTCTCCTGCCATAGCCGAAAGAGATATTTCTTGTTTCGAGCCTCATCTTTGTCCCTCCCTTATTATGAGATAGAGGAAGAACGGGGCTCCTATGAATGATGTCAGGATGCCTATCGGGATCTCTGATGTCGCCATGCTGCGGGATGCCGTATCTACTGCTGTGAGGAATGCGGCTCCG
This sequence comes from uncultured Spirochaetaceae bacterium, assembly GCA_944389115.1. Classification (GTDB taxonomy): domain Bacteria; phylum Spirochaetota; class Spirochaetia; order Sphaerochaetales; family Sphaerochaetaceae; genus Ornithospirochaeta. The sequence continues at coordinate 21,911 of CALXLE010000090.1, read as the reverse complement.
AGAAGCATCGAAGCAGGGACTGCTGTCCTTGCATCCGTTCCCGCAGTCATCCTCGTTATATGAGGTATGACAAGCCCGACCCAGCCTATCATTCCCGCTACTGCAACTGTCAATGCGGTCATAAGCGATGCTGATGCGATCGCTATGGCTCTTATCATCCTGACAGGAAGGCCCAGAGACAGTGCTTCCTCCTCCGGCAGTGACAGGATGTTCAGTCTCCAGGAGAGGAGCAGTACCGGTATGAATGCTATTATCATAGGAATGATAATCAGCATAAGCTCTTCCTTGCCTGTACCTGCGAGCGATCCCATTAGAAAGTATGTTATTGCCGGCAGTTCATTCTCAGGATCCGCAACAAGCTTCACGAAACTAGTCGCGGACTGGAATACAGAGCTGACCATTATGCCGCTGAGTATCAGCCCGAGTATATGATTGCCCTTCATTACAGAGCCTATTCTCCAGACTATCATGACAGCGGCAAGTCCTGCGATGAATGCAGATAGGGAAACGCCGGATCCGCTCATGCCGAGAAGGAGCGCAAACGCCGCCCCGAATCCTGCTCCTGCAGAGCACCCGAGGACATCGGGAGAGACCATGGGATTGCGGAATATTATCTGGAATATGTATCCAGAGAGGGCGAGAGCAGCCCCAATCAGCGATGATACCGCAATTCTGGGAAGTCTGATGCTGAAGACAACAGCTTCAGCCTGTGCCGCCCAGGTCTTTTCGATAGGCAGTATTCTGGATAGCATTATGCGGATGAGCTCTATAGGGGATACGGGAAAGCGTCCTATGGAAAAGGACAGTATGAAGACAGCAAGGTATATTACGATCAATGCAGCAAGTACTTCTTTCCGTCTTCTCTCTGTGGTTTTCATGCTTCCATTATATTATCAGAAATATAATGGCTATGCATAGTCTGGATCGATGTTGAACTGGAAGCTGTATGTCGGGAATGCCGCTTCCAGGGCTTTCTCCTCGGTTCTCCTGAATTCGGCATAGTCACGGATAGTGAAATCGACAACGACATCGAAGTGCACACGGGAGTCTTCCAGGTGGACATGGAAAGCATGAATGCCGATTACTGCGGGGGAGGCTTCCTTCAGCACCTTGAGCACTTCCTTCTTCATAAGCTGTACAACGGGGTTCTTCGAGTTGACAGCGTACATCCCGAATGTCATGTAGATGCCCATCTTTGCCATGATCTCCTCCTGGGCGTCGGTCATTGCATCGAAAATCTCCTCGGCCATCGAATCGGAAGGAACCTCGACATTGCATGTCCCGATCGACCTAGATGGGCCATAGGTATGTATCTGGACGTCGTATCCACCGGAAAGCGGGGGATGGCTGTTGATGATGGCCCTGAGATTCTCCACGGTCTTCTTCTCGGGACGTTCTCCCACGATTGCCGATACCGTCTCGATTATGCTTCTGACTCCGGAGTACAGAATGAATATGCTCACTATGATTCCTGCATAGCCATCGATGGGAATGGATGAGAAATGCCCAATGAGGGACGCTATGATCGTGACAGTGGTTGCCAGCGCATCGGAGAGCGCATCAGACCCTGATGCTGATAGCGCCTCGCTGTTTATCTTCTTCCCGTTCCTTACACTCAGCCTCCACAGCATAAGCTTGATGCCTATCGTGATGAGCAGGATGAACATCATCGGAAGCGATACAGACACTGGCTGTGGATCTTTTATCGCAGTGGCCGATGAGCGGAAGAATGCAGCGCCTGTGAATATGACAAGGAATGCGACGAACAGCGCGGAAATGTATTCAATCCTCCCAAACCCGAGCGGATGGGAGTGGGTAGGTCTTCGTTTCGCTACATCGAACCCTATGATCGTAACAACTGATGAGAGCATGTCGGAAGCATTGTTCGCTGCATCGGAGACAATAGCGACCGAGCCCGAGAAGAGTCCGATCACAAGCTTGCATGCTGCAATGAAAGCATTGGAGATGATGCCCGTCAATGCTGTTCTTTTAAGTATCCTGTTTCTATCGTCGCCAGTCATTACACGAGAGTTTATCCACCTTTATCGATGTGGGCAAGAAGATTATAATCATGGCATGGGACTTATGGATGAAATGGAGAGGATCCTCATCTCCGGCGGACATGGTTTTGTTTCCGTTACAGGCGGAGGAGGAAAGACTTCCTTCATGGCTTCTTTCGGGAAGCATCTCAGGATCAGAGGGCTTTCTGTATTGATTACGACTACCACGAAGGTCATGTCACCACGGCTCCATAAATACGGGCAGGATATGATATTCAGCGGTGAGGACATCCTTGGCTACAGGCCACGGAAGCCCGAGCTTGTATTCTATGCGGAGAAGAGCACGATGGATATGAAGAAGTGGCTCTCTCCACGGATGGAAGTGTTGTCAGCTCTCTATGGTTTCTATGATGTGATCATCGCTGAGGCCGATGGTTCGCGGGGGCTTCCTTTGAAGATCCATACGGAGCGCGATCCGGTGATCCATCCGCTCACGACTGCGACTGTTGCTATCATGGGGGGCTGGGGAATCGGGGATAAGATCTATTCTGCTGTCTTCGGTGATGGCCGTGAAGGCATAGTCGATTCCAGTTATCTATCATGGTACATGGCGGCACCGGAAGGGCTATGCAAGGGCATGACAGGGAATAAGGCAATCCTAATAAATGGAGCTGAGGAGCTCTCTGGGGACAATATGTCGATGCTTCGTGGCCTTTCCTATCCGGAAAGCGCCTATGCAGTCTCAATAAAGGAGGACAGGATAATTGAGAAGCTTGGATGAGGCAGACAGGAAGCTGGTTGTTGTCCGTGGTGCCGGGGATCTTGCTACAGGCACGATACTTCGTCTTCATAATGCAGGGTACAAGGTTGTTGCGCTGGAGGTGGAGAATCCCACTGTAATCAGGCGCACTGTATCGTTTGCACAGGCAATCTATGATGGGATCATGACAGTAGAGGGCGTTACTGCCGAGAAAGGCTGCCTGGATTCCATCCCAGATATCCTCAGCAGGGACCATATTCCTGTGCTCATCGATCCTGATATGTCAATCCTGGATCGTTATCATCCAGCGGTGCTTGTAGATGCGATCATAGCAAAGCGTAACCTAGGGACTTACCGTTCCATGGCTCCATTCACAATAGCTCTCGGCCCGGGATTCATTGCAGGCCAGGACGTGGATGCAGTGGTTGAAACGAAGAGAGGGCATTCGCTCGGCAGGATCATCTACTCCGGATCCGCTATCGCAAATACCGGGATTCCTGGCATGATAGCAGGCTATGCCTCTGAGCGTGTGATCCATTCACCCGTAGCTGGTGTTTTCAATGGGCATAGGTCGATTGGTGACATCGTCTCAAAGGGGGATGTCATAGCGGATGTGTCTGGCACTCCTGTCGCCGCATCGATCGATGGCATGCTCCGAGGGCTTCTCTCATCCGGTCTCTATGTCCCGGAAGGCTTCAAGATCGCTGATATAGATCCAAGAGGCGCTGATGCCGATTATCTCACAGTTTCGGATAAGGCCAGGGCGATAGCAGGCGGCGTGCTGGAGGCTGTGGACCATTTCCTTAATCGGTAATTGGAAATCGCTGTATATTGTTGTAAGCTTCACTGTATGGCAGAGAAAACGCTACAGGAAATGATCATGGCTCTCAGAAAGGGAGCAGGAAGGCTTTCGTCATCGTCAGATAAGGAGCGCCAGGATGCGCTTCTGGCAGTTGCATCAGCTCTTGATAGCAGCAGGGAAATCATTAGGAAGGCAAACGAAGAGGATCTGAAGGCTGCTGAGGAAAGGGGTATCCAGCCAGCTCTTCTCAAGCGCCTTGCATTCACAGATGAGAAGATAGATTCATCAATACAGGGACTCAGAGAGCTCTGCCAGCTTCCCGATCCTATAGGAAGGACGCTGGAGAAGAGGGAGCTCGATCCCGGTTTCGTTCTTGAGCGTGTCTCATTCCCGATCGGAGTCATTGCGATGATCTTCGAGGCAAGGCCCGATGCCCTTGTGCAGATTGCCGGTCTTTCCCTGCGCTCTGGCAATGCTGTCGTCCTGAAAGGCGGCAGTGAGGCTAGAAATACGAACAGGGCACTTGTCAGCATCATCTCCGAGGCCGCGGGAAGCGATTGGATCCTTGGCGTGGAAAGCCATGAGGATGTGAATACGCTTCTCGGGATGGATAAGTATATCGATCTTGTCATTCCCCGCGGATCAAATGCGTTCGTGCGCTATGTGATGGAGCATACGAGGATTCCCGTGATTGGACATGCTGATGGTATCTGTGCAGTCTATATCGATGCCTCTGCCAATGTTGATATGGCTCTTAGGATAGCAGTCGACAGCAAGACACAGTACCCTGCGGCCTGCAATGCTGCAGAGACATTCCTTGTCCATAAGGATATAGCACCGGAATTCCTTCCCAAGCTTGCGGCAAGGTTCTCCGAGCTTGGCGTGAAGGTCCATGCTGATGATACTGCAATAGTGTACATGCCGGAAGCCCAGAAGGCAGTTCCTTCAGATTTCGATACGGAGTTCCTCTCCCTGGAATGCGCAGTGAAGGTCGTCTCCTCAATTGATGAGGCTGTTGAGCATATCGCAGAGCATTCATCCCATCATACCGATGCCATTGTCACCGGGAGCGAGGAGTCGAAGCGCTTCTTCTTCCAGAACGTTGATAGCGCTGATGTCTTCTGCAACTGCTCGACACGCTTCGCCGATGGTTTCCGCTTCGGACTTGGCGCTGAGGTCGGGATATCGACGGGGAAGATCCATGCCCGCGGCCCGGTAGGGCTTTCCGGACTCATGACATCGAAGTGGCTTCTCACGGGCCATGGTGAGACCGTTGCGGAATACTCCGGGAAGAACGGGAAGCAGTTCCATCATAAGGAGCTTATCTGATGCGCAGCATTCCACGCCTGAAAAGGATTGTCATAAAAGCCGGCACGAATATTCTCTCATCCCCTGATGGGATAGATATGGACAGAGTAAGGAGCATAGCAAGCCAGATTGCAGCACTTCAGGAGAAAGGGTATCAGGTGCTTCTGGTATCATCTGGCGCTGTCGGCCTTGGCGCAAAGGCGCTAGGGCATACCAATCCCGTTGTCTATATCGGCATGAGGCAGGCATGTGCTGCTATCGGGCAGCCAGTGCTTATGAGCGCATACAGAGAGGCTTTCAAAAGCCATGGGCTTTTATGCGCCCAGGTGCTTATAACCCGCCCTATACTCAATAACAGGACGAGCTACAATAACCTCAGACAGTCGGTGTCGATGCTCCTTGCGATGGGTGTTGTTCCTATATTCAACGAGAACGATGTTGTATCAACTGCGGAAATCGGCAATCAGTTCGGAGATAACGACAGGATGAGTGCGCTTGTTGCATCGAAGATCGATGCGGATCTCCTTGTTCTTCTTACGGATATCGATGGGATATATACAGGGAACCCAAAGACAGATAAGGATGCTGTGATCATCCCTGAGATCGAGGAGATAACCCCAGAGGTAATGTCTTTCGCAAAAGGCGCTGGTTCAAGGTTCGCAACAGGTGGAATGAAGACGAAGCTTCTTGCTGCGGAGATTGCGAAGAAGGGCGGATGCGCGACCGTGATTGCCTCCGGCTATGTCGATGATGTTCTTCTGAAGATTGTCAATGGAGAGAATGTCGGAACTTACATCCATCCTGATAAGAGGCTGACTCAGCGTGAACGCTGGCTTTTGAATACCACATATGAAGGGGCTATCGTTGTCGATGATGGTGCTGTCCAGGCTCTCCATAGCCACAAAAGCCTCCTTCCTTCGGGCATAATAGCTGTAAAGGGAGTATTCTCCGCAGGCGAGGTCGCCGCTATAATGGATAAGGAAGGGAAAGTCTTCGCAAAAGCCGCTCCATATTTCGATAGCACTGAGCTTGAGCTGGTCCAGGGCCACAAGAGCTCAGAAATAGCGGCAATACTCGGAGAAGGGAGGAAGGACGTGATCTTCAGACCTGAGGATCTTGTCTTTATGGACAATGAGTGAATACAGGGTTATACATCGCCGCCAGGATCTTGGACTGAGGATTTCCTCGCTCTACAGGCAGGAGCAGCTTGCCATAGGCATACTTGATCTATCGACAAGAGAGGATCTTGAGAATACGCTGAAGTGGTACACGGAGAATATGAGTGCACATATCTACGTGATGACGACATCGGAGCGTATGGACGATGGCGAGATCCTGGACAGCTTCCAGGATGTGAATTTCATCGTATTCAAGAATGCCTCGACAACCGGCGCGTATATCAATGCATTCGCGGATGAGTGCTATGCTTCATTCTTCCTTGTCGTGAGGACAGATGCTGTCTTGATTGCATTCGAGGGCGATAAGCTCATGGCCCATATGGCTGAGCACAACCATCCTGCGCTCATTACTCCTGTTATGATATCCTCCACCGGCGATATCCTTCCGACTCTCCGTGCTCCTTATATCAAGGGCCGCACGGTCGAGCCTCTCTCCTTCGTTCCGACAATCGAGGAGGATGCGGAGGAGGATAATCTCTATCCTGTAATGGAGATAGGGCTTTATGACCGTGCCCTGTTCCAGCGCCTGAGGGGCTTTGATGAGCAGATTGCGGGAGAGTACTTCCAGTCGATGGATTTCGGCGTCAGATGCTTCCTTTTCGGATACAGGATCTTCACCTGCCGCTCACTTGCAGTGCAGTTCCCAGAGAGAATCTCGATAATCGAGGACAGATCCCTCTGCGATGGCGTAAATAGATTCTACACCAAGGCGCTTTCCATCAGGCATATTGCAGGAAAGAATGTCGTTGAGAAATGGAAGCCATTCGTGGATAAGGATGTACTGCAGGATGAGGTAAAGAAGAAACAGATGATCCTGCAGAAGACAGACTTCCCATCGCTTATCGAGAAATGGAAGGTTAGGGATACCGGCTCAGACAAGGAATGAGTCCATACAGATTCCAGTTGTTCATTCAGAGGTCCAGTATCTGAATGAATATAAACTGTTTCTGTATGCGTATGTAGTTATATAAATTATATTAAAAATAAATATTGATACGATTTATATTAAATATAAATAAATTATAATAATCCTATTGCTAGGCTATAGGATATTCCTGTCGATTCTTAGTGACTTCTATACTACTCAGAGCTATAATCCGGAATCATGAGCATTAAGAGGAAGGATGATGACTATCTTTTGAATGACAGACCTGCAGTAGCTCTTTTCACGCTCTGTCTTCCAATGATGCTTGGTGCTTTCTTCCAGCAGTTTTACACGCTAGTTGATTCAATGATTGTCGGGCGTTTCGTCGGTGAGAATGCCCTTGCAGCAGTCGGGGCATCCTATGCGCTTACTAGTGTCTTCATTGCTGTTGCAATCGGAGGAGGCAATGGAGCTAGCGTGCTTGTAAGCCATGCATATGGTGAGAGGAAATGGAATGAACTGAAAACTGCTGCCAGTACAGCTCTGGTATCGTTTCTCATCCTTTCTTTCCTCTTGGCAGCTGCGGGGTACTTTCTTTCGTATAGAATTCTTTCAGTGCTGAGGACACCCGGGAATATAATCGAGGATGCCGGGGTATATCTTCAGATATACTTCCTTGGTCTTCCGTTCCTGTTCATGTACAACATCCTGTCCTCGCTTTTCAATGCTCTGGGAAAGTCTGAGATTCCGCTTTTTCTGCTGATTTTCTCATCGCTGATGAATATCGTGCTGGACCTTATCGCTGTCGTATCGCTTGGAATGGGTGTTGCAGGAGCGGCCTGGGCAACACTTATAAGCCAGGCTGTCTCTGCTGTGCTTTCATTCATCATCCTTATGAGGATTATGGGAGGGTATGAAGGAAAGTGGTCAGGCCTTTTCAACTTCGGAGTATTCTGCCGCATGTCATCAATCGCCGTTCCTTCCGTCATACAGCAGGCAACAATCTCTTTTGGTATGATGCTTGTGCAGAGCGTTGTCAATCTCTTTGGCAGTCAGGTCCTTGCAGGTTACAGTGCCGCCATACGCGTCGACAGCCTTGCAGGTGTTCCCCTTAGCTCGATGGGTAATGCCATGAGTCCGTATACAGCACAGAATGCAGGAGCCGGGAATGATGAGAGGGTAGGCAAGGGCTTCAGATCCGGCATGCTGTATATCGTAATATTCGGGATAGTGATCTGCTCTCTTCTTCAGATATTCCGTTCGGGCATAATGGAACTGTTCCTTGGAGATGAGGGAACTGCGCTGGCTTATAAGACAGGAAAGGACTATATAGCATTCCTCGGATGGTTCTATCCAATCCTTGGTTTTGCGATGGTGACCGGTGGAGTCCTAAGAGGGCTTGGCCACATGAAATGGTTTACGCTTGGCAGCATCCTCAATCTGTCGTTCCGGGTAATCGGATCGATGATTCTTGCTCCGCGTTATGGCGTGGAGGTTGTCTGGTATGTAGTTCCAGTGGGCTGGACAATCTATCTTGTTACATGCCTCGTAGGGTATTTTAGAATAAGAAGCGCCGCTGTTTAATATCGTACCAGACGAATACCGCTATATGAATATCAGTAAAAGGTAGTAAAGCAATATGCTATATACCATACAATTTTCCATAAATAGAACAGCTTAAGATATGTTTTATGATTGTAGCGATAGTAATCATTGCAATATTGATATCTGATTTACATTATTATAAATAATAAAATATATATAAAATATATAAAACTCATTAATTAAATATAATTAATATACAAGTATTTAATGGAAATTATAATTCAGATATGAAGGCATCGAGTCGTTCCCTTTCTCTACTTCCATTTGTGCTGAATCGCATAAGCGGCAGGTTATATTTTCTGAAGATTGAATCCTTCAGTCTGTCCCGCTCGTATTGATTGGTGCCTTCTTTGTGATAATTGTATCCATCGACTTCTATGGCTAGGACAGGTTCCTTCCCGATTTTTCTGAATAATATGAAATCCGTATGTGTTCCATCTTTTTGGATGTAGTCTGCTTCCTCTTTTGTAAGTTTGCCATCTGGTTCAAAAAGATACCGAAGAGGATAGTGTGAAAGTATTGAAAGCTGTTTATCAGCATAGGAGGCAAGAGTTTCTTCAATCAAAGCATACATTAGATTCTCCGAATCAAAGTCTGAGATTCTTCTATGCCGCCTGAGATAGTCTTTCCTCTTTTCTTCCGCATCTGAGTATAGAAGATCGAATACAGATTGTATTCCAGAGCGATTGATTATGAAATTGCAGTATGAGATATAGGAAATCAGAGAAGCGATATTGCTTCCCGCTGGCTGTTTATTATCTGTCGCAACAAGAATGAATTTCCTTTTGGCCCTGGATACAGCAACATTTATGAGTGCTGGATTATCAGAGAATTCAGTAGCGGTATCATCTGAGGATGCATAGATGATTGTCTCCAACTCCTGCCCCTGGAAGCTGTGGACTGTAGATGTGCGTATGTTTGTCCCTGAAAGCTTTTGTATAAGCCTAGCTGAATTATTATAAGGAGTTATTATTCCGATTTCAGAACTATCATATTGTTTTAAATTTGGAAGAATCTCATCTTTGATTATCTCCGCCTGTCTGAGGTTCGCATGATCCCTGCTATGGTTCCCTGCTGGTGCAAGGTATAGCTCGATAGCATCCTGTTCATTTCTGTCTTCAGTCATGATCACTAGTTCACCCGAGTAAAATCTCTCATTGCAGAATCCGATGATCTTTGGATGGCATCGATAATGTTCTTTTAGAAGAGTGTTGGGCGCATCGGGAAAGACCCTGCAGATAGATGTAAGGAAGCTGCTATCCGTATATGAATACTGTTTTCCTGGGGCATGCCTGCTGTATATTTCAATGGCCTCTTTCCTATCATCATCTGTGATGACGTTCGGCAGCTGCTTTGGATCCCCGACGATTACAGCATTTTCCGCATTGAGGAGAGCCAGCGCTCCTGCTGCGATATCACTCTGGGAAGCCTCATCCATTATCACATAATCAAAGACTGCTTTGGATAAAGCCGAAGATGCAGAGAAGACTGTACTTGTTACTATTGGATACTCCCGGAGGAATTCAGCAGCATGTTTTTGCATTTCCTTTTCAGAGAATCGTTTTCGCGCAGTATGTTCTTTATATCTTTTTGCAAGATTATCCCAAAGAACATCCATTGAGAGTTTCTGGAGCTCCTGTGTCTTATCTTCGATATCTCCAGTTCCTGTTTTTTCTTCGATTCTGTCTATTTCTTCTGAAAGCTCTGCATCCTTTGCCTTGTAGTATCGCCATCCGAGGTAGGACTCAATATCGGAGTAGGGAGAGGCGGAGAATTCCCAGAACATGCTTCTGTGTATGAATACCGCTATAAACCTCCCAAAGAAGGTCAGTTTACCATTCTTGACCGAATGTCTGTATCCCTCCATGTATTCTATAAGTTTTTCTGAATGGATCCTCTTCGGAATGTCATCATCAGAGAAACTGTATTCGGATCCGGATAGTCTTCTTTCAAAGTATGTCCTTTCTCTCCTGATTCCATCTCGTTCCGCTTTCTTCCTCTGCAGTTCTTCCTGCATTGCATATAGGGTGGAAAGCTCATTGGTTAGATTCTTTATCCGGCATTCTGCAGATGCCAGATCGTTGTTGCTGATACATCTGGACATGTCTGGAAGATCATGCTGTGATTCAATGAATTTCCTTACGTTCTCCGATCTTCCAAGTGGAGCGAGGATGAAGTCCAGCCCATATGAACTGAGCTTATCATATATATTCTGTATGGCGGAGTTGTTGTTCGAGACAATCTCCGCTGTCATATTCCTGAGGATGAGATTCGCCGCAATTGTCAGTATAGTCTGTGTCTTTCCTGTACCCGGAGGGCCCTGGATTATGCTTACCTGGTTAGAGAGTGCGTTCCTTACCGCTTCTATCTGGCTTCGGTTGCAGCCGAATGGGAATATAATCACTTTGTTATCTGCCCGTCTGCGGGTTTTCCCTGTGATATAAGCAGCAAGGACAGATTCCTTATCTATGAAATCAATTGATTCATAGTATCGTCTCAGAATGCAAGCTCCTTCCTCATATCCCAGCTTATTTATCGTTGAGAGTTCTTTAAGATATGCGATAAGGCCGGAGCAGTCAGGGGAAGAAAGCAAGGATCTGCGGATCTTTATGCGGCAGTCCTTGAAAAGCCATCGTCCATTAGCCTTTTCAGCATAGTAATATCCTGCCTCACTGTAATACCATAAACCTGAAACATCCTTGAATTCCCTGCCATCAAGAAATACTCTGCATTCAGTAAGATCGATAGAGATCGGTTTATATATCCTTATCGCCTCTTTCCTGTAATGATACGCCGTATTGCTATCTTTGAATCTGAGTGTATAGATGCCATTGGAATAATAGAGAGCAGAAATATCCTCAGTGCGTTCTTTTCCTTTCAGAACTATGAGCTGTTCTTTCCTATTCATGGCTATAATTGGATTTTATCACATTTTTAAGCTTTCCTGACTATTCGATGAGCAGTATCGGCAATAAAACAGAAGTGATAACAATATTTTATTATTGCATAATAATATAATTAATTTATAAGTATTAATTACTAATTCAGAATCCTGTTTCCTGCCTGACTTCCTCATTCAGTTCCCTGAGTATTCCTGCAGTCATCGGTATGGAGATTATGAATGAAACTATGTCTGCAAGTGGCTGTGCTATCTGTATGCCCCATATGCCGATCAGAGGAGGAAGTATCAGGACTATCGGAATGAGGATTATTCCCTGACGGGCGAATCCCAGTATTGATGCTCTCCACATCTTCCCTGTTGTCTGGAGAAGCATGTTGCTGATTATAAGCCAGGAGGAAAGGATCAGCGTAAAGCATCTCAGGCGAAGCGCTATATTCCCGATCTCTATGACCTCTGGATCGCCTTTTCTGAAGAATCCAACGATAGGGGATGCCCATATGAATTCAATGAAGGCAAGCACGAGAAGGACGATGGACATAAGCTTGACGCAGAACCAGAACCCCTCCTTGACGCGCTTATACAAGCCTGCGCCATAGTTGTAGCCGCAGACGGGCTGGTATCCCTGACCTACGCCTATAAGTATTGAATTCGTGAAGTTTCCGATCTTGTTCACGATAGCCATAGCAGCTATTGCGGCATCCCCGAATGGAAGCGCCGCATTATTAAGGGCTATCATCGCAACGGATGCGACGCTCTGCCTGCATAGCGATGGGAGACCACCATTCGTTATCGCACCTATCATCTTAAATGAAGGCTTGAACGACCTTGGTCTGATCCTGACTGTGCCGATGCGCTCCGAGAGCACAAAGAGAATCACAAAGCTTATGATCTGGCTTATCGCTGTAGCAAGTGCTGCGCCGGAGATTCCCATGTTGAAGACAAAGATGAATAGCGGGTCTAGGAATAGATTGAGGATCCCTCCTGCCGTAAGCCCGATCATAGAGTAGAAGGAATTGCCTTCGAACCTGAGCTGATTATTGAGCACAAGCGATGCAGCCATGAACGGAGCTGCAAGAAGTATCCAGAACATGTAGTCTATGGCGTAAGGGAGTATTGTCTCCGATGAGCCGAGGAATATCGACATTGGACGGAGGAATATAAGGCCGAGTATCGTAACAAGAGAGGAGAGGAGCAGCGAGGAGAAGAAACCGGTGGATGCAAGCTCTTCTGCAGCTTTCTCATCATGAGCACCAAGCCGCCTGGACATATTGTTTCCGCTTCCCTGCCCAAAGAAGAATCCGATTGCCTGGATTATTGCCTGGAGTGAGAGCGCAACACCGACAGCAGCCGATGCGCTTGTCGATATCTGTCCGACAAAGAATGTATCCGCAGCATTGTATAGCGTGGATATAAGGTTGCTTATGACAGTAGGGACAGAGAGCGTGAGTATCAGCCGTTTTACAGGCGTCTCCGTCATCTGCTTGAATTTATCTTCTGCCGATTGCGCTTTCATTGTCTTTCTCTGATATTACTCCCGCAGAAGGCAAGAAGAAAGCGGATGTTAAGAAAATGCTAAATAAAAAAGGCCGCTTCCGGTTGCGGCCTCAGTGGTGAAGAGTTCTCTTACTCCTCTTCGATTGCGCCCTGTGGGCATACGCTTGCGCATGTTCCGCAGCTGATGCATGTATCAGGATCGATTGAGTAGATATCTCCCTCGCTGATTGCGCCAACTGGGCACTCTCCAGCACATGTTCCGCATGCGATGCAGCTATCGGTGATTTTGTAAGCCATAATTTAACTCCTTCTGCCGCTGAAGCAGCATTTGTCATCTGCTTAGAATCTACTCCGAAGGCTGTCCGGCGTCAACCGAGATAGTGTTCTTTTGATGTACTTTCCGGGGGATTTTCGTTTAAAAAACGGTTAGCATAAGACAACTAGGCTATTTTCTCTGCATCATCCTGAAGATGAGTATTCCCGCTGTGTCCGCAATCGCCCATCCAATAGGAATGCTCATCCATATTCCTGTCTCTCCGATCGGACCAGCCATCGCATAGGCGAGAACAACACGCAGCCCGAGGCTTATTACCGTTAGGATGAGTGATACGGCTGGATGCTTCATAGCACGGAATATCCCATAGAAGAGGAAGAGAAAGCCAATTAGGGCATAGAATGATCCCTCGATCCTGAGATAGCTTCTGCCGATAGCGATGATGTCTTTCTCGGATGGATCGACGAATATAGTCATGAGAAGATCGGGGATAATGAATACAATCATAGAGACAAGGAGGCCGAAGATAGCGGCTATCATGAAGGCTCTGGCCATTCCTTTCTTGACTCTGTCCATCCTGCCCGCTCCCATATTCTGGCTGACGAATGTCGAGAATGCATTCCCGAATTCCTGAAGCGGCATATAAGCAAGACTGTCGATCTTGACTCCTGCCGCGAATGCCGCCATTACACCAGCTCCGAAGGAATTCACCAGTCCCTGGACCATGAGTATTCCGAGATTCATTATCGACTGCTGCAGCGATGTCAGCACCGATAGCGATGATATCTCCATCAGGAGCTTCTTCTCCGGTTTCATATCCTTGACTGAGAAGGTCAGGAGCTTTGCCGAAATTACCGTATAGAGCATTATCCCTATCCCCGCCGCATATTGAGCTATCACGGTGGCAACAGCAGCTCCCCATACACCCCAGTCCAGCGATATGACAAAAAAGAGATCCAGCGCGATATTCATAAGCGCGGATACCGCCATGAAGAGGAGCGCTATGCGGCTGTTCCCAACAGCACGCTCTGCTGATGCATAGAAGTTGAAGAGGAAGAGCGCAGGAAGTCCTGCGAATATGACAAGGAGGTATTCCCTCATCATTGGAACTATGCCTTCCGGTACGGAGAGAACTATGAGTATTCTGTCCAGAAGGAGATAGGACAGAAGTGTTATCAGGGCTGTGACGATGCCGATCATCAGAAATGATATCCCGAGAGAGGATCTCAGGCTCTTCCTGTCTCCGGATCCGTAGAAGTAGGAGAAGGATACGCCTGCTCCCATCGAAAGGCCGATCATCAGCGATGTCAGGAATGTCATTAGCGAATATGCAGATCCAACTGCAGCAAGCGCATCAGGACCGACAAAGCGACCGACGATGATTGAATCCGCGGCATTGTAGAGCGTCTGCAGCATATTGCCAAGAATCAAAGGTAAAGCGAAAGAGAGCATCGGGCCGGTTATGCCGCCCCTTGTAAGATCCTTTGCAGCCATGGCAGGAAATATAGCAGAGATACCTTATTTCTGCTATCATCGCGCTCATGAAGAAACTCGTAATAGCGGAAAAGCCGTCTGTCGGACGTGAGATAGCAAGGAACCTCGGATGCTTCCAGAAGGAGAAGGGCTATACGGAGGGTCCTGACTATATCGTGACATGGGCGCTGGGCCATCTTGTAGAGCTTGCTGAGCCTCAGCATTATTCGGAAAGCTATAAGCGCTGGTCTCTGAAGACGCTTCCAATGCTCCCTGAGCATCTTGACCAGGTAGTCATAGATGAGTCGAAAGAGCAGTTTGATGTGATCTCCTCCCTTCTTTCCCGTGATGATATCTCATCGGTTGTCATCGCTACAGATGCAGGCCGTGAAGGAGAGCTCGTTGCCCGCTGGATACTCAAGCTCTCCGGTTATGAGGGCAAGGCTGAGCGTCTGTGGATATCCTCCCAGACAGAGAAGGCGATCAAGGAGGGTTTTGAGAATCTCAGGCCGGCCTCCGATTACGATAATCTCTACCATGCTGCGGAGTGCCGTGCAGCTGCGGACTGGTATGTCGGCATGAATGTCACCAGAGCACTTACCTGCTATTACGATGCAAAGCTCTCTTCCGGTAGGGTTCAGACTCCGACTCTGGCTCTCATGACAGCCAGGGAGGATGAGATAGAGAGCTTCGAGGGTAAGTACTACTATTCAGCCCGCGGGGACTTCGGGATCTTCTCCGCATCCTACTATCCAGAGGACAATACGGTAAGATTCACCGATGATGCGCTTGCAGCGGAATTCCCCGAGTGGAAGGAGAAGAAGGGAAAGGTTGTCAGACTTGCATCGGAGGAGAAGAGCGATCCCGTTCCACAGGCATATGACCTGACTGAGCTTCAGAGAGATGCGAACATCGTGCTTGGCTTCTCGGCAAAGGAGACGCTGGATACGCTCCAGAGGCTATATGAGGTTCATAAGATCGTGACTTATCCGAGGACGGATTCAAGGTATATCACTGCGGATATTGTCCCTACGCTTCCTGAGCGCATCAAGGCGCTGTCGCAGACGATATTCTCCCGCCAGGCCGATGAGTATCTCCAGTCGGGCTTCAGGAGCGATAATCCCCGCTTCGTCAATGATTCCCTCGTATCCGACCACCATGCCATAATTCCGACGGAGGAGCCTGTAAAGACAGAGAAGCTCTCATCCGATGAGCTCAAGCTCTGGCAGCTGATTGCTCTCCGCTTCCTCGAGGTGATCGGTGAGGATTATCTATATAAAACCACTGTCTGCGATATCGATGTGGATGGAAAGCTCTTCCGCACTAGGCTGACTGTCCCTGTGAGGAAGGGATACAGGTCCGCCGCTGAGAGCGCAGGCATAAAGAGCGCTTCGCTCATCACTGAAGACAGCGAGAACAGCTTTGCACTCATGACGCTGAAGGAGGGCGATGAGGTCACTCTCCACTCCGTAAAGGTCAGGAAGAATGTTACCAATCCCCCTGAGAGATATACAGATGCAACACTTCTCTCTGCTATGGAGCATGCTGGGCGCTTTGTCGATGATGATAAGCTGAAGGCAAATCTTGGCAATGGCCTTGGAACGCCTGCTACCCGTGCCGATATGATTGAGAAACTCATACAGAACAGGTATGTGGAGAGGGAAGGGAAGTACTTCATCCCAACGGCAAAGGGAAGGGAGGTCGTGCGTCTTGCCCCTGAGGTGCTCCGTTCTCCTGAGCTTACCGGCGTATGGGAGGGTCGCCTTGAGAAGATTGCCAAGGGTAAGGAAGACCCGGATGCTTTCATTAAGGATATAAAGAAGATGGCCTCTGATCTCGTCAGGGAGGTCGAGAGAAGCGATAAGGTCTTCTCTCCGAAGTTCAAGGATACGAAGAAGTGCCCTTACTGCCATTCAGATATGATGAAGGCTGTCGATGCCGATGGCTCCGTGCACTATATCTGCCAGAAGCTATCCTGCCAGTACGAGGAGAAGGAAGTGAAGGTGAAGGTCTCCACTGGCGCATCTCCTGAGAAGAAGTTCTCCACCGATGCTTCCGGAAAGGTACGTGTTGTCATAACGAAGAAGTCGTCGGTGAAGATACCCAAGGCTGTGTATGAGACAAAGACCGTGGTCGTGAGGGAATCGAAGCATGCTTTCAAGCGTGACAGAAGAGCCGATGAGGACAGGAGGCCGAGCCAGAACAGATTCTCATCCTCTGACTTCGGAGGCGGTACAATGGCTGACTTCTTCCGCATCAGCCAGGAAAGAAGCAAGGAAAGGTCTTCAAAGAGAAAATGAAAGAGTTCATATTCAGAGATAGGGTATATTTCTCAGATACCGATGCAGAGGGCATCGTATACCATGCACGGTATCTGGACTGGGCAGAGCATGCGCGTACCGAGATGCTGAGGGAGATGATTCCGGATTACTCCCAGACTGAGTTATCGAAGGGAGAAGATGGTGTTTTCATGGTAGTGCGCTCGATTAATATTGAATTCAGGAATCCCGGTTTCCTTGATGACATCATTGAGGTCCATACCTCTGTAAAAGAAATGCAGCACTTCTCATGCACCGTCCATCAGCGCATCATGCGTGGTTCCGATCTTCTTGCTGAACTTGATATAAAGATAGCCTTTATCTCATCTGTTACGAGAAGACCCCATCAGATTCCGTCATTCATCAGTCAGCTTGCCGAATGAAGCTGCATAGGAGAGGATGGTATTATCGAAGTCCATCCTCTCCGCATTGAATCCCAGCTCATTGCTGATTTTCCCCGGATTGATTGCATAGCGCCTGTCATGGCCCTTTCTGTCAGGGACATAGGTTATCATGGAACAGGGTTTCCCAAGCACTTCCAGAATGTGCCTTACAAGTGCTATGTTGCTTATCTCATTCCTGCTCCCTATGTTGTATATCTCTCCGTATCTGCCGCTGCGGATGATCATATCCACGGCCCTGGCATGCTCATCAGCATGTATCCAGTCCCGGACGTTGAGGCCATCGCCATAGATCGGGACTTCAATTCCATGGAGGGCATTCCATATCGTCTTCGGTATCAGCTTCTCACGGTTCTGCCCCGGTCCGAAGTTGTTCGAGCTCCGTGATATAGAGGCCTTCAGCCCATATGTCCTGATATAGGAAAGCACCAGAAGGTCTGCTCCTGCTTTCGAAGCACTGTATGGAGAGCTGGGATGGAGAGGCGACTCCTCCGTAAATCCATCTCCCTCATAGTCCAGAGGCAGATCCCCATATACCTCATCTGTTGAGATCTGGTGGAAGCGCTTTATTCCGTGCTCTATGCATGCATCAAGAAGTACTCCTGTTCCGTAGACATTGGTATGGATGAAAAGGCCAGGCGAGTCTATCGATCTGTCGACATGGCTTTCCGCCGCGAAGTTGATGAGGATGTCAGGGTGATACGAGAAGAGCCTTTCCACATCATTCTTTCTGGTTATATCCCCTTTCAGGAACAGAAAAGAGCTGGAAGCCAGCACATTCCTTAGATTGTCCATATCGGCAGCATAAGTAAGGGCATCGAAGCATATGATCCTGTCCTCCGGGTGATGCTCTGCCGTATATCTTATGAACGCGGAGCCGACAAATCCTGCTCCTCCTGCTACAGCTATGACCATGGACAGATTCTAGCATGAAAATAGTGTGAAAAGGGATTATAATCATCACTGATAAACAAAGCCCGGATAAATCCGGGCCTGCAGAGCGACCGACGGGAATCGAACCCGCATCTTCAGCTTGGGAAGCTGAGGTAATAGCCACTATATGACGGTCGCATATGCGATGAGAATATAACAAAGGCTCTGCTTTTGCAAGCACAGGAGGCGGAAATGGACGATAAACAGCGTATGGAACACTACAGGAAGATGACAGAAACCCCTGTGCCGCGCCTTATAACCCGCCTTGCTGTCCCGACGATTATAAGCATGCTTGTCTCAGCGATATACAATACCGCTGACACCTATTTCGTCGCGAAGCTTGGAACGAGCGCCGCAGGGGCCGTAGGCATAGTATTCTCGATCATGGCCATAATCCAGGCGATAGGATTCACGATAGGAATGGGAGCGGGAAACATACTGTCGCGCCAGCTTGGGGCTAAAAGAGATGAGGAAGCGACGGTCACAGCCTCCTCAGGCTTCTTTTTCGCTTTCCTTCTTTCTCTGATTCTATCGTTCATCGGAATAACTTTCCGCCCCGCGCTTATGAGACTGCTCGGAGCTACTGAGACAATACTGCCATACGCTGAGGCATATGCTCAGTATATCTTCATTGGATGCCCTGTAATGTGCCTTTCATTCGTTATGAACAACTACCTCAGAGCTGAGGGAAAGGCTATGCTTGGCATGATTGGAATAACGACAGGAGGGCTTCTGAATATCGTTCTCGACCCGATATTCATATTCGCATTCGGATTCGGTACAGCAGGCGCTGCGATGGCCACGGCTTTATCCCAGCTTGTATCGTTCTGCATCCTTCTTTCGTTCTTCCTGCGGGGAAAGAGCAGTGTGAGGATATCATTGAAGAAGATCTCTGGAAGCGTAAAAACCTATATCCAGATCGTGAAGATAGGACTTCCTACGCTTATGAGGCAGGGACTTGCCAGCATCGCATCAATCGCCCTCAATGTCGCTGCTGCTGCTTTCGGCGATGCCGCTGTAGCTGCCATGAGCATAGCAGGGAAGGTTTCGATGTTCGCATTCAGCGCAATGCTCGGATTCGGGCAGGGATTCCAGCCTGTGGCATCATTCAACTATGGCGCGGAGCGCTATGGCAGAGTGCGTGAGGCAGTCCGGTTCACAGCCATCACCGGCACCGTGATAATGACAGCCGCTGCGGCTATCTGCATAGTCTTTGCCCATCCGATCATAGGTGCCTTCAGGGCAGATGATCCCGATGTTATGGAAATCGGGGTAACAGCGCTGCGCCTTCAGGCTATACTGCTGCCGCTTACAGGACTCGTTACGACTACGAATATGGGACTGCAGAGCACGGGACAGGCGCTTCCTGCGACAATCCTTGCTATGGCACGGCAAGGCATATGCTTCATACCTCTGATTCTCATGCTTCCATCAAAGCTCGGCATCCTCGGTGTCGAGATCGCACAGCCTCTGAGTGATTTCATCACATTCATTGCCGCAATATTCTTCTTCATCTCCTTCAACAGGATGCTCAGGCAGAAAGAGCAGGGGAAGATACAGAACAGCGACGCTCTGTGATACAATGGATGCATGGACATCAGGAAGATCAAAGGAACAGTAAAGGACTATGCATGGGGGAATGATGATTTCATTCCATCCCTTGTCGGAGGATATACAGGAGAGCCGCAGGCCGAGCTCTGGTTCGGGACACATCCATCGGGTGAGTCATATACAGAGGATGGCACGAGGCTTTCAGAGCTCATAGCATCGGATGCATCAATCCTTGGAGAGCGGGATTACGGGAGATTCCATGGGCAGCTGCCTCTTCTTTTCAAGGTTCTTGCGATTGCCAGTCCGCTTTCTCTCCAGTGCCATCCAGACAAAATCCAGGCGGAGGATGGCTGGAGACGTGAAGAGGAGAAGAGGAAGCGCGGCGAGGCGGTCAATTACCAGGATGCCAACCAGAAGGCCGAGGTTATCGCAGCGCTCTCTCCGATCACGGCCATGTGCGGCTTCAGGGATATTGAGATAACGAAGGCTGACTTCGCTGCGATTATTCCTGTTTCCTATGCTGGGATACTGAAGGATATATCCACGGACATAAAGTCGCTCTTCCTTGGTCTGTACTCACTCGATAGCAGCGTAAGGGATGGTATCCTGAAAGAGTTCTCAGAGGCGCTGGAGAACAGCTCCGATGATAGCTGGTCCGGTCTTTTCCTTACACGCAAGGGCATCGCCCTCAAGTGCCTGAAGGAGTATCCCGGGGATATCGGGGCAATCTTCCCCTATATGATGAATATCGTGAATCTGCAGGTAGGGGAGGCATTGTATCTTAAGCCTGATACGCTTCATGCCTATGTGCTTGGCAATGGCGTCGAGCTGATGGATGCCTCTGATAATGTTCTCAGGGGCGGTCTTACAAGAAAGAGGATCGATCTTGAGGAGCTTGAGCGCATCATGTCGTTCGATGCATCCTCCGCTGCGAAGGCTCAGATAGAGCGCACAGGATCGGGAAGAGTGTCATATGATACCCCTTCCGAGAACTTCGTGCTCAGACGTGCATCGAGTGGAAGTTATGAGGTGAAGGGTGGAAGGCTGTCTCTTGCCCTTGTTACAGAGGGCACAGCGAGATTCTCCTATAAAGGCGAAGGTCTGAGGCTTGAGAAGGGCGAGTGCGCGCTAATCCCTGCTTCGGCAGCTCCTTACGGGATAAACATCAGGGGAACGGTGTTCTTCGCTGAGGTTCCAGATCCCATATCTCAATGAGGATACTGGTTTCACCCGTCTTTCTCTGCTATATTCCTCTGCTGTATGGAATATGTTGCGATAGATTTCGAGACAGCATCAGGGTCTCCGGATTCTGCCTGTGCAATCGGTCTTGTCAGAAAGGATGCAGAAGGCATTACGCTTGATAGCTTTTATTCTCTTATCAGGCCGCCGCGCCTTGCATTCGATCCACATTGCACGGCAGTCCATCATCTCGATCCTGCTGATATCATGAAGGCGCCGACGATAGCGGATATATGGGATGAGATTGCCTCATTCATAGGCTTATCCCCGCTTGTTGCCCATAATGCACCTTTTGATATCAATGTCCTCAGGTCCTCTGCCGCAGCATGGGGAATCGATACGCCGCATAATGATTATTTCTGTACGCTCTCCCTTTCTAGAAAGCTCTGGAAGGGCCGGCGCTCATACAGCCTCACAGCCCTGGCCGAATCTCTGGGATGGGAGTATGATGCCCACAATGCGCTTGCCGATAGCGATACATGCGGGCGTCTTTTTGCCAGGCTATGCGGAAACAGCCTCTTCGATGATGAGGAGGCGAAGCGCTTCTTCCGCAGAGTATATAAAGAGAAGAGCGGGCGCTATCCGAAGAGAATCTAGGCTCTTCCAATCAGTCCAAGCTTCACTGCAGCCGCAGGGTATCCTAACGTTACCCAGAGCCCAAGTCCTGCGAATGCAAGGACCTGTCTGCTGTAATGTGGAACCGGAAGCATTATGAGTATGACCGTCACAGCCATTGCCGATACAGCACCTGCCAGATACCTTGCTATCTTCTTTCCTCTGCATCCATCTGAAGTGAAATCCACATATC
>CALXLE010000089.1 GCA_944389115.1 uncultured Spirochaetaceae bacterium | reverse complement strand
GCTCCTTGAGACACCGCGCTGGGAGTAGTAATAGCTCCTTCCTCGGTAGAAGAATACGAAGAAGTAATGGAAGATCTCTCCGGATGCTGGAATACGGCACCGGGCAGTATAGCGCCTTGCGCCATTTACCGTTCCATCCTCTGACATCGGATAGGACCAGAGATAACCTGATGCACTGTCAGCCCTCAAGAGAACACCGTCCGGCGGGGATGAGAACGCAATCGAAAGCGAGATCTCCTCGCCTTCCCTCGGGAAAAGCGGAGAGACGAAGATATCCGAGAAAGATGAAAATACCTTTATATCAAGCATAGAATACCCTGGGCATATTATATCACCCAGGGCAGGATAAAAATGCAAAAATCAGCGATTTACAGCCTTGATTATCGAAGCAAGCACTTCCTCGGGAGATACCGATGCATCGATATCGACAAGGAGACCCTTCTCCTTGTAGTAGCCGATGAGAGGCTCTGTGGAGGCCTTGTAGACCTCAAGGCGGTGCCTGATGGCCTCTGGCTTGTCATCGTCGCGCTGGATCAGAGGCTCGCCCGTCTCATCATCGATTCCTTCCTTCTTCGGAGGATTCGTTACGATGTGGTAGATCCTTCCTGTCGACTTGCAGAGACGGCGGCCGGAGAGCCTTCTCACGATCTCCTCCTCGTCGAGCACGAAGTTCAGCACATAGTCGATATCATCAATGCCGGAAAGAGCCTCAGCCTGGGCAATCGTCCTCGGGAAGCCATCGAGGATATAGCCATTGGCTGTATCATCCTTGGAAAGCCTATCGCGGACCATCTCGCATGTGACATCATCAGGTACAAGACCGCCGGAAGCCATGATCGCCTCGACCTTCTTTCCGAGATCTGTTCCGTTCTTGATGTTCTCACGGAAGATATCGCCTGTTGAGATATGCGGTACATCGAGCTCCTTCTTGAGAAGAGCCGCAACCGTTCCCTTTCCTGCCCCCGGAGGGCCTAAAAGCACAATATTCATATATTCACCTCACGGTGAGTATAGCAGATGAAGCGATTATAATCACCATGCATCGTTGATTCCCCATGTGACAATGGAGTAACATTCCAGCATGGGCAGCAGAGTCTCGGCAATACTTATCGCTACAGCAGCCATCCTCGCAGGATGCAGCAGCATGAATATCGATCCATATCTGAAGGAAGGGTATCAGCTTACAGGGCTTGAGGCCGCTGCTGTCTATGAGAGAGGTCTCGAGCATTCCGATTCGGAGAAGCTCTACTACAATCTCGCCTACTCATATCTTGAAGCCGGAGAATATGATAGAGCGATAGAGACTGCTGACAAAGCGCTTGAGCTCTATCCGGACATGCTCCGCTTCAGATATCTCAAAGCCTATGCATACAGAGAGGCACGGATGCTGGCAAGCTATGAGCGCGAGCTTCTATCCATCCTCGATGCTGATCCCGGCAATAATGATATACGGGGAATACTTGCCATCTATTACCGCGATATGGGCATGGATGCCAAGGCAAAGGAGATGGCTATGGAGATACTCAGACGCACGCCATCCGATCCCGAGGCACTTTCAGTCATGGCCGATTACAGCGAATTCTACGATTCAATCGACAATACAGCCGATGAGGAGAAGCTTCCTGAAAGGCCCTGGAATGTACCACCGGCCCTGTACGATCCTCTCCGGATACTGCGCGGTGAAGGGCTTATAAGCTGGACCTGATGCTCTTCCACTCGGCGACAGCAAGCTCATCGCATCTGTTGTTGAATTCATTCGCAGCATGGCCCTTGACCCAGATGAATGTCACATGGTGCCTGTCAAGAAGGAGAAGAAGACGCTTCCAGAGATCGGTATTCGGAACCGGCTTGCCTTTCCTGAGGAATCCCTGCTTCACCCATGATGAGAGCCAGCCCTTCGTAACGGAATCGACAAGGTACTTTGAATCGGAATAGAGCTCAACCTCGCAAGGCTCAGTCAGGGCCTCAAGCGCAGAGATAGCCCCCATCAGCTCCATTCGGTTGTTAGTCGTAGCGGGATCCCCGCCTGAAAGCTCCTTCATATGCCCGTTGTATGAGAGGATAGCCCCCCACCCGCCTGGGCCGGGATTGCCGGAACATGCTCCATCGGTGTATATGGTGACCTTCTTCATCTTACTCCGGTCTTCTTTATGATATGATAGCCGAACTGCGTCTTCACAGGCTTTGAGATGGCTCCGACGGACATCTTCCTCACAGCATTCTCGAACTGCGGAACCATCTTCCCCTCTCCGAACCAGCCTAGGTCCCCGCCCTTCGATTTCGAAGGACAGGTAGAGTACTGATGCGCAAGCGACTGGAAGGACTCACCCTTCTTCACACGCTCATATAGGCGCTCAGCTGTCGCCTGGTCCTTGACAAGTATATGGCTAGCCCTGAATTCCATTTCCACCCTCCAGTATCATCTCACGGTATGAACGCACCTCGATATCCTCCTCCAAAAGCCCTGCGCTATGGAGAATCCTGTGAATATCCCTGCCTGCTCTGGCAACATCATCCTCAGGTGCATCAAACGGAAGCAGTATCTCGATTTCCAGAAACCATCCCAGATTATTCACGGACAGCAGCTCGATATGCGCCCCGTCGCCATACCACTCAAGACCATCCTTCTTCTTCACGAAGAAATCCTCAAGGCCAAGAGCATGGAAGAAGCGGATAGCTGGCTCAAGCTGATCAGGGGAGGCCTGGAACTCATACTCGAAGTTGTTCTCGCCATTCTCGTCCGAAGATGTCTTCTTGCAGGTCATCTCTATGATGCCGTTGTATGACCTGATCCTCATAGCCTGGATGCTCTCTCCGGGGCGTCTGAAGTAATGGTCCGATTTATGGACCTCCTTGCCTTCCCCATAGAGCTTCTCAAGGTTCTTCCGTACCGATACGGAATCACCTGCATGTGCCTTAAGCTCGATTTCCCTCATAGCCTACTTCCATGGAAAGATCATGTTCTTGAGCGATCTCGGACCGACCTTCTCCTTCTCATCATAGAGGATATCCTCCCATGGGATATGCTTTCTGTCCGCATCGGGATTCTCCTCAAGATAGTCATACTTCATCATCATGAGCCTGATAGCATCCTCTGCAGCAAGCTGCATGCCTGTTATACCTGGAATGATACCCATCGTGAAGACAGACAGGGCTGCACATACGATATTGTACAGGAAGAAGAAGATGGTGAACCCGAAATTATCTCCGACGATGATGAAGCATTTCTTCGCAGTCTTCAGCGGTCTGTCCGCCGGAAGATGATTCATCAGTGGAAAGTAATACGGCAGGCAGAGAAGCAGTATAAGCTCTATCCAGAGAAGGATGATCGAGATAATGATCCCAAAAGCATTCTCATATGATAGATAGAACGGGATTATCAGAATGATATTCAGCACGGCGAGGATAAGAAGGAGCGCGAAGAAAAGCGAATGCCTTATGTTCCTTACAAGCCCATGCCTGAGGGCGCTCCATGTATCGCCTTTGTAATCAGAATAATTATGGACAGCCGATGCGCTTGCTCCCATGAATATGGAGATTACAAGCAGCAAGACGGGAATCGCCAGCGCGGAAAACGAGGGAACACCCAGAAATACAACGAAACCAAGATAGATCAGACCGAGGTACGCAATATTGATCAGACAGATTGCAATCAGGTTATCCCAGCCATCAAAGAAAGCCTTCTTTATGAAAAATCCTTTCATGCAGAATAATGTAAGGAAAATAGTGGATAATGGCAACGGCAGGTACACTGCCAATACATTGCGTTTCTTAGAGCAATGATATCGATTTATTGATTTTTTATATAAATAATGTATTTACAAAGACCCTGACTCATGTTATAAGCTAATCAGTGGCTTAAATGACGTGCAGTCGGGTTGCCTAGAAGAGGGACCGCCATAGACGTTCCGGTGTAGTCCGGGATGCAGACCTCCAGATTGTCTCACCGGCGCTGGAGGCTATTTTTTTTGCCGATGCTTTTATTTTACATTCATCAATTATGCATTATTCCTGCTGATTTCTGCATTTTATGCATAAATATTCAAAAATCCCTTGAAATTAGTTTATGAATATGCATAATGGCAGTTGTTAGGAGATAAACAAATGAAAGATAAAGTCATACTTGCATACTCTGGCGGTCTGGATACCTCGGTTATCCTCAAGTGGCTTGCGAATAAGGGATTCGATGTAATCGCATATGTTGCCGATGTAGGACAGAACGAGGACTACAAGGCCATCGAGGAGAAGGCTTATGCAACTGGCGCTTCGAAGGTATATATAGAAGATCTCAAGAAGCCTCTTGTCACTGACTATATCTACCCTGCCCTCAAGGCCAATACGATCTATGAGGGAACATATATGCTCGGCACATCCCTTGCAAGGCCGATTATCGCTAAGAAGCATATCGAGATTGCGAAGAAGGAAGGCACGAAGTACGTAGCGCATGGAGCTACAGGCAAGGGCAATGATCAGGTGAGGTTCGAATTCGGATACTACATGAATATGCCCGATGTGAAGATCATCAGCCCCTGGAAGGATGAGGAATGGCTCTCACAGTTCGAAGGCAGAAGCGATATGCTCAAGTACGCTGAGGAGAACGGAATCCCTGTAAAGGCTACGACAAAGAAGCCTTACAGCGAGGATGAGAACATGATCCACATCTCCCATGAAGCGGGAATTCTTGAGGATCCTTCGAAGAGGTGTCCTGAGGATGTATATTCCCTCACACTCTCCCCGCAGAAGGCTGCAGACAAGGAGACGATACTCACAATCGAGTTCAAGGATGGAACACCTGTGTCTGTGAAGAACGAGAACGATGGCACTGTTGTCACAGAGCCTGTTGAGATGATCATGTACCTGAACAAGATGGGCCATGACAATGCAATCGGCAGGGTCGACATGGTTGAGAACAGGTTCATCGGCATCAAGTCCAGGGGTGTTTACGAAACTCCGGGATGTGAGATTCTCTGGAAGGCACATCACAATCTTGAAGGCCTCTGCATGGACAAGGAAGCTATGCACCTCAGGGATATGCTCTCTCCGAAATATGCAGAGCTCATCTACAACGGCTACTGGGGAGCTCCTGAGTTCAATATGCTCACAGCACTCTTTGAAGAGAGCCAGAAGAACGTAACGGGAAAGGCAACGGTTGCGCTCTACAAAGGCAATGTCATCAATGCCGGAATCGAATCCCCCTGCTCCCTCTATAACGAGGATCTCGGATCGATGGACAAGGCTGGCGGCTATCACCCGATTGACTGCAAAGGCTTCATAAACATCAATGCAATCAGGCTCATGGCATCGGCTATGAGGGATGCAAAGAACTGAATCATACGGATAGGCTTCCTAGCATCATGCCGGGAAGCTTGTCACTGCTCTTCGGATATCCCCTCTGCCCTTCCTGCCCATTCCAGTACGATATCATCATCGGGAGACCAGGCCGAGCTTCTGGATTCATCGGATGTCTTTTCGTTACGGTCGTCACTGCACATATCCACATTCTAACTCCTTATTTCATTTACGTCTTCCCTGCTGTAGAATCTTTAATATGGCTTCAATGGATAAAAGACGTATTCTCATACCGCTTACCATATTCTCGATGTTCTTCGGAGCCGGGAATCTGATTTTCCCTCCGTTTCTTGCCATTGAAGCAGGAGAACACTTCATTCCCGCTTTCATAGGATTCGCTATCACTGCTATAGGATTGCCTGTCATCGGACTTATGGCTGTTGAGAGAACCGATGGACTTGAGAATCTCTCCTCAAGGATCCACCCTGCATTCGGAAGGGCATTCACGATAGCAATATATCTTGCCATAGGACCATGTCTTGCGATTCCACGTACGGCATCAGCAAGTTTCGAGATGGCAGCTATGGCAATCGGCAACGACTCAAGGGTTCTCTCGATAATCTATTCAATAGTATTCTTCTCTGTCGCTTCCGCCATCGCCATGAAGCCGGAAAAGCTGACAAAGGTCCTTGGAAGGATAACCTGCCCTCTTCTGCTTATCCTGATTGCAGTTCTTTCAATCGGATGCTTCTCTGAAGGAATGGGATCTGTATCATTTCCCGCGGTATTGCGCTATGCAGATGCACCGCTTGCAACAGGCCTCATCGATGGATATCAGACAATGGATGCGATTGCGGCTCTTGTATTCGGCATCATCGTCGCGCTGAATATAAGAGAGCTTGGTTACAGAAGCAAGAAGGAATGCAGGCATATTGAGGCAATAGGCGGTGTGCTTGCAGGGGCCATGCTCCTTGCCGTCTACCTTGCCATTGCCATGATCGGAAGATTCGCAGGAAGCCATGGCCTCATAGCGGATAATGGCGCATCCGTGCTCTCCTCCGCAGCGCTCCATGCATTCGGCCGCACAGGACTCGTGCTTCTCGCGGTTGTATTCATCGCAGCCTGCCTTAATACATGCATTGGCCTTCTCTCTTCATGCGGTGAATATTTCTCAAAGCTCTTCCCTGAAGTCGGATACAGAACATTGGTGATTGTTTTTGCCCTCTTTTCAGCTATAGTCTCGAACATAGGGCTGAATCTCATAATCTCCCTATCGTCCCCTGTGCTGTCGCTCCTTTATCCGATAGCAATCGTCCTGATCGCGTCAGCATTCCTTCCTGCACCGTTCACCCTGTGGAGCAGCAGGCTCGCCGTCATTGCAGCTGCAGCAGTATCTGTCATGGAGACAGCAGGCATGAGAGTGCTGCCACTATCCGGAACAGGATTCAGCTGGGTGCTTCCTGCTGTCATAGGAGCACTGGTCGGGATGCTCATAAAAGACTCAAAATGCAAAGATATGTAAAAAATGCATCAAAAACTGCATAATAATCGAATTATTATTCAATTCTATTTTCAGAATCTATTGACAAAACGCCCCTATTCCCGGACGATATAACAAAAGCTTAACATATATATTCAGAATCTAATATCTGAATATATAACCATATAGCTTTGAAAAATCAGAAAAAGAGGCCTGTCCTCTTTAGGAGGTTCATATGAAGAAGACCATTGCAGTTCTGTTTGCTCTTATCCTGACGCTCTCCGTTCCTTTGATTGCATCCGGCTCATCCGAATCCTCTGGCAATCTCATGTTCGGCACTGGCGGCGACCAGGGTACATACTATGGATTCGGAAACGTCCTTGCTCAGAGGATTTCCAGCGAGACCGATACGAAGGTCACAGCGGTCGTAAGCGCAGGAAGCCAGGACAACATCGAGATGATGGACATGAACAGGTATCAGCTCGGATTCGTCCAGACCGATGTAATGAGCTACGCATATAATGGCACGAACCTCTTCGCTGAGACAGGCAAGATCGACAGCTTCTCGACAATCGGTGCACTGTACATGGAGCAGGTCCAGATTGTAACGCTCAATCCTAACATCAAGACTGTCGCTGATCTCAAGGGCAAGGCTGTATCAATCGGCTCATCAGGTTCCGGCGTTTACTACAATGCTCTTGATATCCTTGCAGCATATGGACTTACAGAGAATGACATCAAGCCGACCTACCAGAGCTTCGGCGATAGCGTCGATTCCCTTCAGGATGGAAAGATCGATGCAGCATTCGTCGTAGCAGGTGCTCCTACAGTCGCTATCTCGACACTTGCAAGCACACAGGATGTACAGCTCGTTTCCATCGATGATGAGCATATGGATATCCTCATGGAGGCATCCCCATATTACAGCCCGAACACGATTGCAGCATCTGTCTATGGTACGGATGAGGATTGCCAGACCGTTGCTGTAGGCGCTGTCATCATCGCACGCGACGATGTCTCTGAGGACGACGCATACAATATCATCTCAACCATCATGGAAGATAAGGAAGAGATCACAAAGGCACACGCAAAGGGCGCTGAGCTCGATCTCGACTTCGCAGCATCCATCACGACTGTTCCTTATCATCCAGGTGCGGCAAAATACTTCGCAGAGAAGGGATATACAGTTCCTGTCAAATAATCATTCCCTCGCAGACAGGAGAGGAGACTGCTATGCAGCCTCCTTTTCCTGATTTTTAAGGAGAATAATATTGTCAAAACTAATCAGACATGGAAAGAAGAAGGAAAAGGAAACGGTGATCATTGAAGAATACGATGATTCCGTCGGAACAGCAGCTGATGTTGAGGCTGTGATGCGCAAGTATGACAGGGAGTCAAACCAGAGAATCTGGGAAGGCACCCCGAAGATCATCGTAGGTGCGATAATGGCAGCATTTGCTGTCTACTGCATTATCGATGCAATCTTCCTTACAACGCTCCCGGAGCGCCGTCTTGCGATCTTCGTCGGTATGATCGTACTCCTCGGATTCCTGACATTCCCTGTCAAGAAGGGAATCATGAGGCCGAACCACATACCATGGTATGACGTTATCATCATGATTCTTGGATCTGGTGCGTACTTCTACTACGCAATCAGAGCAATGGATGTCATCAGGCTCTCTGCCCGTATTATGGCAAGACCTTCATACATGATCATTGGAATCATTGGTATACTTGCTCTTGTGGAGCTCTGCAGAAGATGCGTCGGACTTCCGATCCTCTGCGTTGCGGGTGCTCTCCTGATCTACACATTCGCATCTGGCCAAGATCTCTTCCAGGTCGTCAGGACCCTCTTCTACACCACTAACGGAATCTTCGGAACACCGGTCAACACCTGTGCGAAATTCATCGTCATTTTCATTATCTTCGGAGCATTCCTCGAACGAACTGGCGTCGCTGACTTCTTCATACGCTTCGCGAACACAGCCGTAGGACGTTTCACAGGCGGTCCTGCGAAGGTCGCGGTCGTCGCATCAGCGCTTGAGGGCATGGCATCCGGCTCATCAGTTGCGAACACGGTCGGCTCTGGCTCGATAACGATTCCAATGATGAAGAAGATGGGATACAGACCTGAGTTCGCTGCAGCTGTGGAGGCGGCGGCATCGACTGGCGGACAGATTATGCCTCCTATCATGGGAGCGGCTGCATTCCTCATGGCTGAATATACAGGGCAGCCATATGCGCGCATCGCGCTCATGGCGATACTCCCAGCTGTACTCTACTTCACTGGCATCTACATCGCTGTTCACCTTGAGGCGAAGAAGATGGGCATGAAGGGAATTCCCAAGGATGAGCTTCCGAAGCCGAGGGAGCTTGTGAGAGAGATCTATCTGCTTGCACCGCTTATCGCGCTTGTATACCTCGTATCCACGAATACATTCACGATGGCATATTCGGCAACGATATCAATTGGAGTCGCTATCCTTGTCGGACTGGTCAATCCAACCCATCGTCTTACATTCTCCAGAATCTGCGAAGCATTCGAAGGAGGAGCAAGAGGATCGATCACAGTTGTCGTAGCATGCGGACTTGCGGGAATCATCTCAGGATGCATCACTGTAACAGGCCTTGCAGGAAAGCTTGCTGGCGCTATCGAGATTCTTTCAGGCGGACACCTGATCCTCGCACTCTTCTTCACGATGCTCTGCTGCATTGTCCTCGGAATGGGCGTACCTACGACAGCGAACTACCTTATCATGGCATCGATCTGCGCCCCGATTCTCATCGGAGAGCCGTTCGGTGTTGCGACAATGGCAGCTCACTTCTTCGTATTCTACTTCGGTATTGTTGCGGATATAACGCCACCTGTAGCGCTTGCAGCATATGCAGGAGCGGCTATTGCGAAGGCTAATCCGATGAAGACAGGACTCAATGCTACGCGTCTTGCCATCGCGGCCTTCATCGTTCCGTATATCTTCGCCCTCAGCCCTGCGATGCTGTTCATCGATGTAGATTCTGTCTTCCAGGTTGTGCAGATAATCATAACATCGCTGCTTGGCATATTCTCAATCGCAGCAGCGCTCAATGGATACTTCATAAGGGACATCCCTATACCGCTCCGCATTCTTCTTGCCTGCGGCGGTCTCATGATGGTCTATCCTGGAACTATCACGGATCTGCTCGGCTTTGCGATCCTTGCAGGAACAATCGTATTCCAGTGCATGATGGCAAAAAAAGAAGGTCTGAAGATATCCTTCTGAGAAAGATCATGAAATGAACTTCTATCCCTCCCGGTTATGCCAGGAGGGATTTTGCTTCATTCCTCAAGAGGTTAAGCATCTGGCTGCTGCAGAAGAACAGCAGCCTTTGTATCAGAATATAGAGAATGACACGAAGAGCGATACAAGAAGAGAGGAAACAAGTGATACGACAGTAATCTGCGTGTTGATGGAAGGTCCTGCAGTATCCTTGAATGGATCTCCTACCGTATCGCCGATTACAGCGGCCTTATGAGCATTGCTGCCCTTCCCTCCTTCATTGCCGGCTTCGACATACTTCTTGGAGTTATCCCAGAGTCCTCCGGAGTTGGACATGAAAAGCGCAAGAAGAAGTCCGGATACAATGTTTCCAAGGAGGAATCCTCCAATCGCCTCAGGGCCTCCGATGAATCCGACAAGGCATGTTGCGATTATTGCAGCAAGGCCGGCAGGAATCAGCTCCTTCAGGGCTCCTGATGCCGCGATATCTATGCAGAGGGAGTAATCAGGGGATGCATTGCCCTCTCTGAGGCCAGGGATTGAATTGAACTGGCGGTGGATCTCAGAGACCATGCGCTCAGCGTTCCTGTCCACTCCGAGGATGAGCATCGCAGAGAAGAGCGCAGGGATGGCTGCTCCGATAAGCACACCGAAGAATACTGTAGGATCCATGATATCAAAGCCTGTGATAAGCTCCAGACCGCGCTCTGCAAGGACTGCATTCGCCTCAGACATGAATGCTCCCAGAAGCGATATAACAGTAAGTCCCGCCGCACCTATCGAGAAACCCTTCGTGACAGCCTTGACCGTATTGCCTGCACTATCGAGCTCATCAGCGATCCTTATCGTCTCCTCACCTAATCCACCCATCTCTGCAAGTCCTCTTGCGTTATCGACGATAGGGCCATAGGCATCATTGGAGATGATCATGCCGACGATCGAGAGCATTCCCACTGCGGCCATCGATATACCGAAAAGTGCATATCCATCACCGATCGGCGCGCAGAGTTTGTATGCAGCAAGAGCTGATATCGCAATACCAACCATTGCAGGCAATGCCGACACAAAGCCGTATGCGGTACCTGAGAGAACCGTGAATGCAGGACCGGATGCAGATGCCTTTGCTACGCGCTGGACTATCGGCTTGGTATCATCTGTAAAGTAATCGGTCGTTATTCCTATTATGACTCCGACAAGAAGGCCTACAGATGATGCACCCCATACTCTCCATGAGAATCCCTCGATGAGAGCCGTTGCAGCTGCTGTCAGGACAAGGAAGACGGCTGTCGTTGTATATGTCGAGGCATTCAGAGCTCTTGTCGGGCTTCCATTCCTTCCAACCCTTGCATTCGCGATTCCGATCATCGATGAGACAAGTCCAAGGATCATATAGCAGAAGACCATCTTGGTCGCGGTCTCAGGATCGGCTAACCCGCTTGCGATGACTAGAGCGGAAGCTGTCGCAGCGACATTCGAATCGAAGAGATCGGCACCCATCCCAGCGACGTCACCGACATTATCTCCGACGTTATCTGCAATGACAGCTGGATTTCTTGGATCATCCTCCGGGATTCCAAGCTCAACCTTGCCGGTCAGGTCTGCAGCGACATCGGCAGTCTTCGTGAATATTCCGCCTCCAGCCTTAGCGAAAAGCGCCAGAGAGCTTGCTCCAAAAGAGAAGCCAAGAATGATTGAGGCATCGCCGAAAACCATAAGAACAAGAGCTACACCTGCAAGGGAACACCCTACTACAAGAAGTCCCATGACAGCGCCTCCGCGGAAACCGATGAGGAATGCGTTCTTGAGACCTGTCTCTGCGCTTTCTGCAGTCCTGCCGTTCGATAAAGTAGCGACCATGATGCCGATCTTTCCTGCGATTGCCGAGAGAACTGTACCAGCTATATAGGCTATAGCCATGGAGATATTATCCCCGATATTCCCCTTCCAGATAGGCTCAGGAAGCAGTACGAGGATTATGAGGGCCAGTACAGCAGCGAAGACTGCAAGTATCCTGTACTCTCTGCTGATGAAAGCGGAAGCTCCTTCGCTTATAAGCTTCGAGACCTCGATGATCTTCCTATTCTCCACCTTCTGCTTCTTGACCCAGAGATAAAGATACAGGGCGAAGAGGAATGCGATTGCCGCTGCGATGAATGAAAGAAAGTAGAAAAAACCTGCTGAAAGAGCCATTTGAACCACCTTTCCAGCGAGGACATCCAGCCACGCTGGATCATATTATCAGTCTAAGATGACTTTCAGGAGGCGTCAAACAAAAACAGATACTGCAGGTTCTGTACTTCAACGACGAAAAAAGGGACTTGGAAGCCGTGCAATGCTCCTAAGTCCCTATCCCCAATGGCAGAAAACTGCTCTACCAGCCAAGCTTGAAATTGATGGCGAATGCGTCGGTGCCCTTTGCGCCTGCGACCTCTCCCAGCTCCTGCCAGTAGTATGAGCAATCGATCCTGAGAACATGGAGATCGATGCCAAGGCCGAGCGAGAGATAGCCTCCTGTAAGACCTGCGCGAAGTGCAATGGAATTGACGAACTCGAACTCCGCCCCGATATTCACATGCTTCATGAAGCTCCTGAATGAGAATGATGTATCATCCTTGAAGCCGATGAGATCGACGAAATCGAGCGCGATCGTAGGCTTGAACCACCATGCCTCATCCCACTGCCAGGCTACACCTATATCGAGGTGGCAGTCGGAGTCGAATGTGAACTTGTTCGAGGAGCCCGATCCGAATGGATTCCTTGACCATTCGGAGATGGAATCAATGGCAGTCATATAGTATCTTCCATTGATGTTCCTCGCCGCGATGCTGACGGAGAAGCCGAGAGGCATATTGGCCGTCACACCAATATCTATAGGAATGGAGAATCCGGCCATCATCGGAGTCTCCTGAAGAATTGTCTCGAATGGATTGCCTTCCCCTCCTGAGACCATGCCAAGCACATTGCCCGCCCCTATCGTATTCGTAAAAGCGATATAGTTGAATCTGACGGCAAGACCTACGTCGATGGAGTAGTCCATGGGAAGATTGAACCTATAGCCATAGCCAAGAGAGAGCACCGCATTCATCTGGTTGATAAGCGAAGACGATGCCGCGAAGCTGCCGCTTCCGTTATAGGTGTGGATTATATCCTGGATAGCAAAGCCGAAACCGAAGCCTTTTGCGGTGAAGCCTGCGCTTGCATCCATCTGGAAAAGCTTGTTGTAAACTCCAAGGGATTCAAGGAAATCCAGCCCTTTGTCCAGCGCCTGATTACCACCTGATGTAAGATCCTGGATAACGCCGCTCGAGAGGATCTTCGCTGGATTGTACATCGTGAATGTGATTGAAGGCAGATCGATATCGAGGCTACCCTCCGCAAGACCTGCTGGGTTGCGATAGAGCGCAGATACTCCCTCCTGTATCGCGATTCCAGCGCTTCCCATCGCTGAGAAACGTGTATCTGAGAGCTCGAATGGTGACTTTATAGCCGCATATGCGGAATCTGTGCCAGGATTGGCGACAGCTGAAAGGGAGAATACAAGAGAAGAGATTATAAGAACCGCTATGGCTTTCTTCATACAGCCTCACCTCCTGCGTTTCCAAGGTTATCAATATAGTCCTGAAGCTGATCAAGAAGATCATTGACCGTTGTGATCAGGGACTGGTTGCCGGCTGTCTCATTGCCATTCTGCAGAACCTGGGCAAATCCGATAAGCACACCAGCGGAGCTTATGACAGACTGGACCGATTCGCCCTCGAGCATCTCAATATTGAAATCGGTAAGAAGCTCACCATTTGCATCGGTAACTACATCAAGGACATCGAAGACAAGGCTCTGTGTTATCTGGAGAAGGAGGAGATCGCCCTTGGTCGCCTGACCGGAGGATAGGGCCTTAAGACCTGAGCTGATCTCCCTTATCGGGTCACCGACCTCTGAAGGAAGATTCCCAAGCTGGGAGGAGATTGAATCGATTATCCCGGAGAAGATGCTCGCAGTGCCATGGAGGCCATCGAGGACAGCCTCGTCAGAGACAGGGGCTTTCATCGCATCGAAGAGAGCTGAGCTGTCCCCCTGCACTTCCAGCGTCATGCCGATGGATGCAATCTCATTTGCAGAGAGATCGGAAAGAATGGAATCGACCTGAGCTAGACTGATCCCTTCTATCCTGACTTCCTTATTCCCTGTATCGATTAAGACGGAGCCGTCATCATTCGTCTTTACCGGGCCGCCGCCAGTAAGATCAGTGGCCGTGGCATTATCCGCAATTTTAGTGACACTTGTAGCATCAACAGGTGCAGGCCCAAGTATATTCGTGCCCATTGCACTGAGCGAATCACCGAGCTGATCAAGCGAGCACGAGGCTGCAAATAGAAGCATAGCCGCTATAGGAAGCAGTATTCCATACCGTTTCATAAACTCCATCCTCCAGGAGAATGTGCAAAGCACCTTCTTTGTCCGAACAAAACAATAAACAATTCTGACCATTTCAGGTTACATCATGAAAACTACTTGAACAACCCATCGATTACATGAGATATTAACATCCGACTGCATAATGCAGAATTTCCGCCCGTATGGGTGAGATACAGAGCTGGGGACGGTATATCCGTCAGGCGTATGGAGGATTACTATGGCTGTAGTAACCATGAAGAGCCTGCTTGAGTCAGGCGTACATTTCGGACATCAGACAAAGAGATGGAATCCGAAGATGGCCCGCTTCATCTTCACAGAGAGGAACGGGATCCACATTATCGACCTGCAGAAGACATCTGCCTGCATCGTTGAGGCATATGAGGCTGTCAGGACACAGGTAAAGAATGGCAAGCAGATTCTGTTTGTCGGAACTAAGAAGCAGGCACAGCAGGCTATCGAGACAGAGGCAAAGAGATGCGGAATGCCTTATGTTTCAAATCGCTGGCTTGGTGGAATGCTCACCAATTTCACAACAATCAAGAAGAGCATCGCAACTCTCAAGAGAATCGAGAGAATGGAAGCTGATGGAACATTCGATTCCCTCACAAAGAAGGAAGTTGCTCTCTATACAAAGGAAAAGAACAAGCTCGAGAAGAACCTCGGCGGAATCAAGGACATGAAGGAGCTCCCAGGAGCACTTTTCATCATCGATACAAAGAAGGAAGCTCTTGCAGTTGCAGAGGCAAAGAGGCTTGGCATCCCTGTCATCGCCGTTGTCGATACAAACTGCGATCCTACAGACATCACATACCCGATCCCGGGCAATGATGATGCAATCCGCGCAATCTCTCTCTTTGTCGAGATTATTGCAAATGCTGTCATCGACGCAGATAGCGAGGCTGGCATCCAGATCATCGAATCACTCGACGATGAGGATGAGGAGGCTGCAATCAACGCCGCTCCTGTAGAGGACAAGGATGAGAAGTCCGACGACGAAGATGTCGACTACTCCAACTATGTTCCTGCAGAGGATAAGGAAGAGGACAGCGCAGACGAGCAGGAAGAGGACGAAGAGGACTACTTCACAAAATAATCAGGAGGACAATATGGCAATCAGCGCAGCAGATGTAAAGAAGCTCAGGGATATCACCGGAGCAGGTATGATGGACTGCAAGAAGGCACTCTCCGAGGCTGATGGCGATTTTGCCAAGGCTGAGAAGATCCTCAAGGAGATGGGACTTGCAGCAGTTGCTAAGAGACAGGACAGAGCTACCGAGAATGGCCGCGTCTTCGTAAAGACAGGAAATGGCAAGGCAGTCATCCTCTCGCTCTCCTGCGAGACTGACTTCGTTGCAAAGAACGCGGACTTCGCAAAGCTTGGCGATGACCTCTGCTCCGTCATCCTTGAGAAGGGATACACAGAGATCAACGATGAGCTCACAGGCATGGTCGAGGCTCTTATCGCAATCATCAAGGAGAACATGCACCTTGTTAAGTTCAATGTTGTTGACATCGCAGCAGACGAGTATGCATCAACATATGTCCATGGTGACGGTGCTGTTTCCGTTCTCGTTGTCCTCAAGTCCGACAAGCCGGAGATTTTCTCCGATGCAGAGGTCGCTGAGTTCACGCACAATCTCGCTCTCCATGCAGCAGCATACAAGCCTCAGTTCCTTTCGGACAAGGTTGTAGATGCAGCATATCAGGAGGAGCAGCTCTCAATCTTCCGCAAGCAGGTTGAGTCCGATGAGAAGCTCATAGCAAAGCCGGAGCAGGTCAGAGAGGGCATCGTGAGAGGAAAGCTCTCCAAGCTCTACAAGGAAGTCTGCTTCCTTGACCAGCCATTCGTAAAGGACGATACAAAGTCTGTCACGCAGATGCTCGGCGAGGTCGGCAAGGCTCATGGAGCAAAGCTTGAGATCGTCTCCTACTTCGTATACCAGGCTGGTGTCAACGGCTGAGGAGGTTCCCGATGCAGAGTGTTATCGACAACTGTGAGCAGAGGATGAAGAAGAGCACTGAGGCACTCAGCGCTGAATTCGCGATGCTTAGGACTGGCAGGGCTTCAGCTTCCCTCTTCGACAAGATCAAGGTCGATTACTACGGAGCGGAGACTCCCCTCTCCCAGGTCGCTTCGATCAGCGTTCCAGAGGCACGGCTTGTTGTGATCCAGCCTTGGGACAAGACCGTTCTCCCTGCAATCGAGAAGGCAATCCAGAAGTCAGAGCTCGGACTCAATCCGAACAATGACGGAAAACTCATCAGAATTGCGTTCCCGCCTCTTACAGAGGACAGGAGGAAGGAGCTCGCGAAGAGCGCCAAGGCAACGGCTGAAGGCGCAAGGGTTGCTGTAAGGAATATCCGCCGCGATGCTATGGAGGAGCTGAAGAAGCTCCAGAAGAGCGGTGACATCAGCGAGGACCAGCAGAAGGAAGGAGAGACAAAGATCCAGAAGCTGACCGACAACGCGATTGCAGAGATCGGAAAGATCGCAGATGCCAAGGAAAAGGAGATAATGGAAATCTAAGTGAAGGGGAAGCTGGATCATCTTGCCATAATAATGGATGGCAACGGACGCTGGGCGCTCCAGAGAGGGCTCCGGCGATCCGACGGCCACAAGGCAGGCGCTGAGACTGCAGTCAGGATAGCTGAGCATGCATCTGAGCGCGGTATCCGCTTCCTCACGCTTTACTGTTTCTCTACAGAGAACTGGAAGAGACCCATCGAGGAAGTATCATTCCTGATGGGTCTTTTCACATCGGGCTTCAGGGAGAACCTGAAGTCAATCAGCGCAAAGGGCTTCAGGATACTTCATCTTGGAAGAAGGCAAGGACTCTCTGACAATGTCCTGAGTGCGCTTGATGAGGCAGTCAGCTCCACCGCTATGAACACTGGAATGACAATCCAGCTTGCGCTGAACTACGGAGGAGAGGATGAGATCGAGAGAGCAATATCATCCGCAGCAGAAGCTGGGGAGAAGACATTGAGCTGCAGCACTCTGATGCGCTATCTCGACAATCCGGAAGTTCCCCCACCCGATTTCATTGTACGCTCAGGAGGAGAGAAAAGGCTCTCCGGTTTCCTTCTTCTCCAGTCAAGCTATGCAGAAATCGGTTTTTATGATAAACTCTGGCCAGATTGGGATGAGAATATGATTGATAAAATCATATCAGATTTCCAGAAGCGGGATAGAAGATTCGGAGGACTCGTATGACATCAATGGCTAAACGGGTAATGACAGGGTGCATTGCTGTACCGGTTCTTATCGGTATAGTCGTCTTCCTTCCCCATCTCAATTATCTTGCATTCTGCATCCTTATCATGGGACTTACGCTACTTGGATCTGTTGAGATGCATCAGCTGCTCTCGAAGGACGGGGAAAAGCTCCCATTCACATCGTACACAGGTGCGCTTCTTCCGCTCGCCCA
The DNA here is from genome assembly GCA_944389115.1 of uncultured Spirochaetaceae bacterium. GTDB lineage: Bacteria > Spirochaetota > Spirochaetia > Sphaerochaetales > Sphaerochaetaceae > Ornithospirochaeta. Next base: position 34,919 of record CALXLE010000089.1, on the reverse strand, counting down.
GTACGTGCAGTTCTCATACTTCAGCGATACTGAGCTTACGTTCTATACGCTTATGTTCCTTATAGGGCTGACTCTCTTCATAGAGATCTTCTCAGGAGCATCCGACAGCTTCCATGGAACATGGGAACGCAATAGCAAGACGGTGCTGAATATCATATATCCAGGACTTTTCGCATCATTCATCATAAGGCTTGCATTCTTCCAGAATGCTGCCTGGTTCATACTCTTCTTCTTCCTTCTTGTCTTCTCTTCCGATACGTTCGCATTCTTCTTCGGAATTGCATTCGGCAGGAATAACAAGGGAGTATTGAAGGTCAGTCCGAACAAGTCGATCGCGGGCTTTGTCGGCGGTCTTATGATACCAGGAATCCTTGGTGTGCTCTCAGCGGTGCTCTTCCCCGATGTCTTCATCTACAACGCAGCAGAGGGATTCATCGTAGGATTCATAACAGCCTGCCTTGGAACGGTCGGAGATCTCATCGAATCCTCGTTCAAGCGCTCTGCGGAGGTCAAGGACTCCGGTTCCATCATCCCTGGCCGCGGAGGAATACTGGATTCTGTTGATTCGGTAATAATGGCAGCGCCTGTATATGTTGCCATTATCACATTAGTGCTCAGCATATGAAGCGTCTTCTGATCCTAGGCGCAACAGGATCAATCGGTACAACATGCCTTGATGCTTTCAGATCTTCCCTTATGGAAGATACGGTGATTGCAGGACTGATTGCCTACGACGACAGCAGAATATATGATCTTAAAACAGAATTCGGTGTACCTGTTTTCCTTGCAAAGGAGAGGACGGAAGAGGAAATCAGAACATTCATCTCATCCGTATCCCCTGACATAGCGCTCAATGGCGTCTCTGGCATCGCAGGCCTCCGCTACTCCGATCTCCTCATCGATATGGGCATAAACATCGCTCTTGCGAACAAGGAATCGGTTGTGCTCGGAGGACGGTTCCTCCTGGACAAAGCCGAGAGGAAAGGCATCAGCATCATACCTGTCGACAGTGAGCACAGCGCAATATGGCATCTTCTTAATGGGCATAAAGCAGAAAGGCTCATCATCACGGCATCAGGAGGACCTTTCAGGGACAGGAAGGATATGTCCAGGATAACCGTCGACGAGGCGCTTAACCACCCCACTTGGAAGATGGGAAGGAAGATAACGATTGACAGTGCGACGCTTGCAAACAAGGCGCTTGAGGTTATCGAGGCATCATATCTGTTCTCATTCCCACCGGAAAAGATCGAGGTAACAGTGCATAAGGAATCGATTGTGCATTCGATGATAGAATCCCCTGATGGAGCTGTATATGCACTGCTTTCCATTCCCGATATGACACTCCCGATAGTCTCCGCCATAACAGGCGGACACTCTCAGGCAAAGCTTGTCCGTCCCCTTGATTTCTCCACCCTCTCCCTTACATTCGAGGGCTGGGACAGAAAGAGGTTCCCGATGCTCAGCCTTGGCTACAGTGCGCTTGAGCAGGGACGCTCCTATCCTATCGCATTCGCTGCAGCTGATGAGAAAGCGGTGAATGCATTCCTTTCCGAGCGCATAGGTTTTAATGATATTCCGAAAGTCACAGAGAAGGTCCTTGATGCAGGATGGGATACTGAGCCTTCATCACTGGGAATCATACTTGAACAGGTGGAAGAAGCAGGAAGGATGGCAGAGGAAGCGATATGCTTATACACCTGATCTACATGGCTATTGGCCTTCTCGGCATTGGTCTTGTGATATTCCTCCACGAACTGGGGCATTTCATTGCGGCAAGATCCATGGGTATCGATGTTGAGGTGCTCTCATATGGATTCGGGCCTCGCCTCTTCTCCATATATGGGCCTGATACGGAATACAGGCTATCTGCCATACCATTCGGAGGCTACTGCAGGATGAAGGGCTCTATGGATCTCATGAAAGCGCTGAGGGACAAAAGCACGACATTCGAGAAGACAGAGCATGGATCATACTTCGGGACAACCCCTATCAGGAGGATAATGATCTATCTCGCAGGACCGCTGATGAATATAGTCCTTGCCATCCTTATCCTTTCCGCATCAGCGATGATACCCGTAGAAAGGATTTCGAATCCTGCGGTGGTCGTTCCCATCTCATTCTATCCAGAGCTCTTTCCTGAGGCTATGAAGCAGCCAGGAATCGAAAAAGGAGACAGGATAATCTCATCTGGAAATACAGTCTTCCCAGACTGGCAGAGCGTTGAGGACTTCCTGCGGTCCAGGCAGGGAGAGAAAGTACCGATTAAGGTATCACGTGATGGAGAGCTTATCGATACAGTCCTTGAGCCACTGATGATCGATGGGAATCCATCATTCGGGATAACGGTATTGATCGATCCTATCGTCGGCCGCACGCTCTCGGATGATTTCCTGGAGGGCGACAGGATAATAGAGGCGGACGGCAGACCAATAGATAGCCAGCTTGATCTCTACGCCATAGATAAAGATGATTTCTCGATGATAATCGAACGAGATGGGGAACTTATCGAGAGGAAGATAATCGATGGAACTCTGCCATTTGCATGGGCAGGAGGCATCAGGATAAGCAGGGACACCTCTTCTCCCCTTCTTTACGGCATAAGCCGCTCCCTTGATATCGCGGCATCGGCAATCGAAGCACTCGGGGCGCTTATCACATTCCATCTCGAGGATGCGCTGTCGGTGCTCACGGGGCCCGTCAAAGCTGCGGAGAATATCGGAGGCATAACGGTTCTTGCATTCAGCGAGAGCGCGTACAGCGGCATACGATCGCTCTTCCAGCTCCTTGCCGCCGTATCCGTATCACTTGCTGCCGGCAATCTCCTTCCCGTCCCCACCTTCGATGGAGGACAGATACTCATCTGCCTCTCAGAGCTCATAAGAGGAAGAGAGCTTACGCCGAGAAGCTATATCATCCTGCAGATCATCGGGATGATCATGGCGCTCCTGATCATGATCCTCATGTATTCACTTGATATAAAAGCATACCTCTTCTGAGGTCACTTGCGCTTGTCAGGAGCATCAGGCTTGAAGAAGATGCTATCCTGCTGGACTTCCTCGAAAGATGTCGTCGATGCATTGTAGCCAACCTTGAACGAGCCTGTCTCTCCGTTCCTCTGCTTCGCAACGATGACCATAGTCGTCTGCAGAACGGGCCTTCCATCGCGGTCCTTCGCATTCTGCATCTTCTCCTCCTCGGTAAGTACCCTCTTCCTATGGAGGAACATTACTATATCGGCATCCTGCTCGATTGAGCCTGAATCACGGAGATTGGAGAGTATAGGCTCTCTCTCCTCGCTGTCCCTGGATACCTGGCATAGAACAACGATAGGGATCTTCAGCTCTCTTGCAAGCTGCTTGAGGGATTTCGATACAGTCGCGATAACCTCATGGCGCGGAGTGCGCTGATCAAGGCCCGGATCCACGAGCCCGATGTAATCGATGAGGATGCACTCTATATGCTTCTCCCTCTTCAGGGACCTTGCCTTTGCCCTCAGGTCTCCGAGCTTTATATTCGGCACATCGACGATATAGAGCGATTTTGAATAAAGGCTGTCTGCAGCATCCATGACACGGATGAACTCACCATCGCCGAAATCACCATTGGTGATCTTCCTGGCATCCACCCTCGAGATATTCGCCAGAAGTCTGACAGTTATCTGCCTCGCTGGCATCTCAAGAGAGAAGAATGCGATGCTTCTTCCATCAAGGAGCATGTTGCGTATCATTGAGACTGCAAACGCCGTCTTACCGATTGAAGGGCGGGCTGCTATAACGACATAGTCCTCTGGATGGAATCCGCCATTGCAGTACTTGTCGAGAACAGAGAATCCCGTGGCTATGGCATCATCATCAAGCTTTCCTTCCATCTTCAGCTGGATTCTTGTGACGATATCAGTGACAGCTGCCGACACAGAGTAGCTTTCATTGCTTACAGAGCCATTCTCGGAAAGCTGCATCAGCTTCGTCTCGCTCTCATCCAGAAGCGAGTAGACATCGTTCTTGTCATCGCCCGCGGCTTCGGACATCTTCGCAGAGAGCGAGATCATGCTCCGCCTTAGCGAAAGCTCCTTCACGATCCCTGCATACTGCTCTGCATTGGAATATATCGTCTCAGACTCTGTGAGCGTTGAGACATATCCGAGCCCGCCGGCGGCATCAAGCTTGCCGTTCTTCCTCAGGAAGTCGGTCAGCGTGATGATATCAACAGCGAAGCCGGAACTCTCCTTCATCCTCTGGATTGCGGTGAAGATCTCAGCATTCGCCGGATGATAGAAATCGGAGGCACTGACAATCTGTGACACACTGTCATATGCCTCCTCATTCATAAGGATAGCGCCGAGAAGGGCTTTCTCGGCATCATCATTATGCGGTGCGGTTCTCACACTGCTTCCTTATTCCGCATCGGATGCGGGTGCTTCCTCAGAAGCTTTCTCCTCCTCTGCAGGAGCTTCCTCTGCTGTCTCGGCAGCAGCCTCTGCAGCAGCGGCGGCCTCGGCGGCAGCAGCTTCAGCAGCAGCTTTCTCCTCTGCAGCCTTCTTCTCCGCCATGATCCTCTCAGCCTCTGACTGAACGATGAGCTTGACGTGAGACATATCGTTCTCATAGAGATGGATGACAACAGAGTATGTTCCAGTCATCTTGATTGCATGTGTTGCAACCTCGATCTTCTTCCTCTCAATCTCAAAGCCAAGCTTCTGAAGCTCTGCCTGGACCATCTGGGAAGTAACAGATCCGAAAAGCTTTCCGGACTCGCCTGCCGGTACAGTGATCGTAAGAACGACATTGTCCAGCCTCTCCTTGATGGATGCGGATGCGGCCCTCTTCTCAGCCTTTCTCTGCTCGATTGCAGCTGCTCTTGACTTAAAGAGCGCAGCATTTGCCTTGCTGTAGATTACAGCTGTGCCAGTAGGAAGGAGATAGTTCCTTGCGTAACCGTCCTTTACCTCTACGACATCTCCCTCTTCTCCGAGGTGGATCACGTCCTGGTTAAGAATGATCTTCATAATCAGCTCCTAGCTTCTTCAGATCGAAGAAGCTCTCAAGGACTCCAAGTATCGGAAGTCCTATGAGTGTAAAAAGATTTATCCCAGGGATCAGCAGTCCGAAGATGGCAAGCACTATGAAGATGGTCATGCTCTTCACGTTCTCATGCCTCCGCCGTATCCTTGCCGCTACTACGGTAAATCCCTGTATAGCGTAAAGCACGGACCATATGCCAGCTGCATTCATCACTGCTATCTCCAGCAGCAGGGGTGCTGATACAAAGCGGAGGAGAAGCACAAGGGCCCATGATATGATGAAACCCCATACTGCATCCGATGGATAACCGAATGCAATGACCTGCCTCTCCCACCCGCTTTCTCTTGAATGCAGGGCTGTCTCATAGATGAAGCATCCTGCACAGACGCTGGCCAGAAGCACAGGATAAAGGAGGGACAGCAGGGTAAGCATCACAAGCTCGAAGAGACGGGATGCATCAAGCCCTGGGAACAGTGCCTCCAGAACCGGCACGAAAAGGTCAGCAAACACATTCCTGAAAGAATCGAGTATCTCTCCGGGAAGTGCCTTATCAGAGAAGATGATGAGGGCATATACGGCAAGAAGGATGAAGGATGGTATAAGCGCCTTCATCAGACGCCCTATCAGCCTATGATCACCTCTTGTCTTCAGCCAGACAATCCCAGCCGCTGACAGCGACAGGGGAAAATACATATAAAGCAACAGGAAGATCCATCCGAGCTTCCCGCTTTCCCATGGATGGTCCAGAAGCATGCTTCCGAGAGCAATCACAAGGATGTTGACAGCAGAAAGAAGAACGGTCTTCCCTGTTCCATGTCCGATTGAGAAAAAGAGAATCGGAGCCATTGCGATAAATGAGAACATACCTCCGCCAAGAGTCAGGAGAAGCTGGCTGGCGAATATCAGCAGCACTCCCTCAAGGAATGTATGGACTCCCTTCCGCATGGCTCTCCCTTGCTCACTTCTTCTCGAACGGGAGGTATGCAAGCACTCTTGCTCTCTTGATTTCCCTGTTAAGAGCTCTCTGGTGCTTTGCACATGTTCCGGTGATGCGTGCAGGAAGGATCTTGCCCCTCTCTGTGATATAGCGGCGGAGCATCTCCGGGTTCTTGTAATCAGCAGGTGCTGCGCCCTGGCAGAACTTGCAGACCTTCTTCTTGAAGCCAAGCTTCTTTACACCGGCCTTTCTATCGCGCAGTGCATCCTTCTCAGCGAAATCCTTATCTTCGTGCATAATTATTCTCCTATCAGAATGGGATGTTATCATCCTGGAAAGCCTCAGGACCCATGCCTGCATCGGGCATCTCTGGAGCAGGCGCGCTCTGGCGCTGCTGTACCGGGTTCTGGGAATATGATTGCGATGGGGCACCCTGAGGGCGGCCTCCCTGTGACTGGCTCAGAAGCGTAAGGTTGTTGACGAATATCTCAACACGGTTCCTGGACTGACCATCCTGCCCTTCCCATCTCGACTGCCTGAGCTCTCCCTGGATCGCAACCTGCCTTCCCTTCTCAAGGTACTGGCTCATTGCCTCAGCTGTCTTGGAGAAATAGACGCAGTCAAAGAAGTTCGGATCATCCGACCAGCTGCCATCAGCACCGCGGCGGCGGCTGTTCACAGCAATCGAGAAGCGGAGCATGGAAGACATGCCGTTCTGGCTGTACTTCAGCTCAGCATTGCGGGTGAGGCGACCGACAAGCACAACAACGTTAACATCACCAGCCATAAGCTAATTCCTTACTTCCTTTCCGGATTGACGAACAGGAACTTGAGGACAAGCGTTGAAAGCTGGAAGATGTTGTTCATCTCGGAAATGGATGCTGTGTCAGCCTTCAGCTCGAAGTAGATGTAGTGACCTCTGTCCTGCTTCCTGATTTCGTAAGCAAGAGTCCTCACGCCGAGATCCTCTTCCTTTGTAATATCTGCACCGAAGCGTGCAAACGTCTCCTTGACAAGCTCGTAGCCTGCCTTCATCCTCTCCTCATCGGAGTCAAGGATGACTGTGAACTCATAATTCTGGATCATGGTTCCTCCTTGTGGCCTTTAGATTTTCGATCCGCTATGCGGATAAAGAGGCTTTATGAAATTACCATCAGAATGCCATGGAAGTCAATATGCTGATTGTCCCATACGCCCTGCAGCTGGTATCATCATAGCATGCTATTCGATGCCCATGCACATATAGGCGGACAGACAGACTCCGCTTTCATCGCAACCTCCTCAACCGATGAGATGGATTCTGCTGCCAGCTATCGGTATAGAGCTCTTGGGATAATCCCGGAAGGCAGGGAGAAGGACATTGAAAAGCTCCGGATAGCAGCAAGGAACGGATGGCATATCGGGGAGATCGGACTTGATAAACGCTATGGCAATCTTCCAGAGCAGGAAAGGATCTTCAGGGAAGCTCTGAGGATAGCGAAGGAGTATGGCAGAATTGCTGTTATCCATACTGTGCGGGAATATGGAAGGACATTGGAAATCCTGAAGGACGAAGGAATTCATGGATTCATCATGCATGGCTTCACTGGATCATATGAGATTGCGTGCCAGGCACTCTCGCTTGGCGGAATGATCTCACTATCTCCGAAGGCAGAAAGAGCAAAGAGCTTCGAGAAGCTTCTTGCCCTCCCCTTCCTGATTGAGACAGATATGGAGGCGGGCGAAGCCCAGAGGGATGCTCTGGAAGAGTGGTCCAGGAAGCTTTCAGTGCGGGTTGGAACTGACGCAGGGGAAAGATGCTGGGAAATGCTTAAGGATATAATATTATGACAGGAAAGCAGTTTGAAAGAACAAGAAGACTTTTAGGAGATGAGAATACCAGGATCCTTGGATCCAAGACCATTGCCATTGCTGGCATAGGGGCTGTCGGCGGCTACGCACTTGAGGCCCTCGCGAGGATCGGCATAGGGCATTTCATACTCGTAGACTTCGACAGGGTATCCGAAAGCAACATAAACAGGCAGATACTCGCCCTCCATTCCACAATCGGGGAACTCAAGACCGATGCGGCTGAATGCAGAGTAATGGATATAAACCCTGAATGCACCATTGAGAAGTATCCTGTTGTAATCAGCAGCGACAATCTCGGCATCTTCTCCTCTGCTGATATAATCCTGGACTGCATAGACTCCCTTGGAGCCAAGATTGAGCTTCTGTCGTATGCATATGAGCATGGCATCCCTGCTGTATCGAGCATGGGAGCGGCGCTCAGAAGAAGCGTGACGCATATCCATATTGCAGACATCATGGATACATACGGCTGCCCTCTTGCAAAGGAAGTACGTAAAGGTCTCAGGAAGAAAGGCATAAGCAAAGGAATCCGGTGCGTATTCTCCTCTGAGGAAGTGAGATTCACCTACAGGGATCCGGATACGGATTCAGAGGCAGAGAATATGCCAGGAACAGAAAGAAAGCGCCCTGTCCTTGGATCACTGCCAACAGTCACAGCGGTATTCGGCGAATATATGGCAGAGCTTGCGCTGAAGACTCTGCTCCCTGCGGGCACTATGGACAGCAGGGAGGTTAGATGATACCTAGAGCGAAAAGCTGAAACACAAATGTTATCAACATCATAAATAGGGAAAGACTATTTGTATTTTCTCATTCAGATCTTTTAATCATTTACAACAAGATTTTCTTGATATTAATACGATAAATCTAAGTTTATAATATGTGTAAGCGAGGAAATATGCGTAGATATGCAGAATATATTCTGATTGTCTTGTCTCTGATTTTTATCTCAGGATGTTCAACAGTTTCTGATTTCTATACTGAGTGGATTCCTATAGAGGCAATTCCTGAAGAGAATCGCCTGAAGGCCGACGAAACCCCTCAAATATACTATTCGACGGATATATATTCAGATATTTATTTTCTCCGGTCAAATTATTTCTGGATCATTGGAAGTGCTTCATATAATGGACCAGACAATGATTCCTTGGACTCTGAGATAACTGATCTTTGCAGAGAAAACGGAGCAAAGATAGCAGTATATACATACCAATACACCAATACCATAACCGGAATCACAGGATATAGAGATTACATCTCTTCTTACTCCATTGATCGATATGATTATTTGATTTACTTCTTTTCGCCTATGTCTCTGGATGAGAGCATGTATTTTGCTAGAGTCGGGATTTCATGCCGAGACATGAATACTTCCGAGCGCATGGCACTGAAAAAGAATACTGGCGCATATATTGACATCGTATATTCGGACTCCCCTGCATATAATGCAAATCTTTTTCCAGGTGATATAATCACGGAAGTAAATGGGCAAGAAGTCCCTAACGCAGAGACATATGATGCCATAATCAACTCTATTTATGGAGATCAACCTATTCAGATTACATTTATCAGAGACGGAATAACGCATTATGCAGAACTGACGCCTCTATTTTAAGAGAAATACTGATGTTTTTATTGATCTATCTGATTGCTATCATTCCATAGTTTTTATATGGATCCGCAATACTTCTCAAACCAGACCAGCTAATTTCCGATGACAAAAATACTAATAATGTAAGACATAAAACATGAAAATTGTTTGAATATCATTGATTTTGGATATTAGAAAAAGAAAACCGCCGGCTTTTGCACCAGCGGTCTAGATAGCCAAAGAAGATTACTTCTTCTTGTGTCTGTTCATTCTGAGTCTCTTCTTTCTCTTGTGAGTTGCTATCTTATGCTTCTTTCTTTTTCTTCCGCAAGGCACAGTAATGCTCCTTATCCTTTTCCATATGGAATTAATGTAATTACCGGTTTATTCTGCGGTTTTGCTTTATTGATGTCAATAGCCTTGCAGGAGGAATCTTAATGCGCTTTCTCCCCAATATTCTTCTTTGATTATGACCATCTTCATCATATAATCCTTAGTGGAGATGAGAGTCCTTATAATGGGCATCGGAGGTTCCGGAGGCGGGGCCGAGGCTGCTGAGTACTATCTTAATCAGGGGAATGAGGTAATGGTACTCTCCCCTTCCGATGAAAGCCGGAATGAGCAGACAAGAAGGAACCTTGAAGAGAGAGGGGCCATTTTTATCACGCGCCAAGAGGCTGAATCAGAGGCGGGAAATGCGGACATTGTCGTCAAGATGCCCGGAATCCCCGTTCCTTACATCATCAAAAGGAAAGCCCGAAGGATTATCAATGATATAGCAGCGCTTCTGGAGGATCCAAGAACGGAGCGCATGAAAAGAATCATTATCCTAGGCTCGAAAGGAAAGACCAGCACGGCATCAGCACTCTCTGCAGCATTATCTGAGCTGGGAATAAAGGCCGCTTCAACGGAGGGAGTTGGCTACTCCGCCTTCCATATCCTCTCTGAGATTGAGAATGACAATATGGTCTACGATGCGGTAATCATCGAAATGTCGCAGTGGCAGGTGCGCGATACAGCAGAGGCGCTCTCATTCCACTGGCCACGGATAGACATAATAGGAATAACGGATACAATTGCGCTCCCGACATCGCCTTCCGACTTCTCTGCCGAAGGAGGACTGATCATCGGCCCATGGACACGAAGGCTTATCATCCCGAGGTTCCTCAGGGAAAAGCTTCTCTTCTCCGGAATCATCACAAAGGCGAAGGTGCGCTCCTACCCTTCACCGATCAATCCTTTCAAGCATAAAGCTGGAAGCGAGCTTGCATGGGAATGCATACGCTCTATCGGATTCAGACGCAAGGATATCAACAAAGCAATACTAAGCTATAAGGGAATCCCGAACAGGCTTGAGCTCGTTGCTGTCGATAATGGTGTATCATTCATAAATGATTCGGCTTCAGTACTACCCATATCAGTGCAGTTCTCGATGAGGGGAATGAAAGGCACACCTGTCCATCTCATACTGGGCGGAACGGATAAAAGCCACACGGATATCGAGGAGCTTACAGGGCCGATAAATGATGCCGTGTCCGTAACCCTCCTCGCAGGAAGCCTGACAGACAAGCTTCTCCCCATGCTCCACCGTGAGGGAATACGATTCTCCGGTCCTTTTATTAAAATGGAGGATGCTGTCGATGCGGCACTGGAAAGCGCCAGGGCAAGGCAGAGAGGAAGGGACACTTCCGAGATAATCCTGCTCTCTCCCGGCGCCTATGCCGATGAGAACTTCGCAAATGAATTCGAGCGGGGAAGAGCTTTCAGAAACTATATCAGAAAGCTCCTCGCTCCCGCCGCAGTGTATCAGAATAAATAAGCGGAATCAGAGCGCAGAGAAGCGCTTGATATCCGTGACAGCCTGCTCAATGCTCTCCTCGGACGCTCCTGATTCAGCAAGCCTCTCCTTCACATCCTCGATAAGAATCAGCTCCCCGACCTTATGGATAGCCGATTTGATTGCATTGACCTGTACAAGGATGGCCTCCGCAGAAGCCCCCTTGTCTACCATCTTCTCGATACCACCGACCTGGCCCTGTATCTTGACCAGTCTGTTGTGCAGTCCTTCAATAACCATAATCAGCCCACATTGCCATCAACATACTTGAACACGCGGAGGAAATGGCCGTCCGCTCCAAGCTTCTTCCCGTCAATCGTCACATAACCATCGATTGTCTTCATAGGAAGGGCGAAGAAATGGTCCGGCTTGATGTAAGTCGTCACTTTCTCCGTATCATCTCCTTCGCCTTCATACTTGAGCACTGTCCCCGGTGCGATATCATCGCAGAAGATGAGCTCGCATGTAGCATGCGTCTCGTCGTTCTTATCGGAAGCGGCGAGCAGCATTCCATAGCTCTTGACGCCACGGAAGTTCGCAGGCTTGAGATTCGATACGAGAACGATATTCCTGTTCATAAGCTCATCAATCGTATAGAAAGGCACGATGGATGAAACAATCTGCCTAGGCTCCTCCTCGCCGCAGTCAAGTTTGAGGATATAGAGCTTGTCACCGCCTGGGTGCTTCTCGACATTCACAATCTTCGAGACCTTGAGTATAACGCGTCTTGCGAACTCCTCCGCAAGTGTTTCCTTCTTCTCTTCGTTTTCCACTTCTGCTACCTCTTCCTCTTTATTCCTGCGCTCCTCCCTCTCCTTCTGGGATCCTGAGTAGCGCTCTCTGAGTTCCTTGATTCTTTCATCTTCGAGCTTCTGGAAAAGAAGCTCTGTCTCTCCGACAGCGACGCTGCCGGCAAATGATCCTACGCTACCCCACAGAGAGCCATCGGAAGACACGAATGAGAGTATCTTCCTACCGGTCTCAGGCATATACGGCGTAACCATGACGCCGAGATCGCGGATGAGATACATAAGCGTTCTGAGAAGCTTCCTAGCCTTCTCTGGATCATCCTTCCTAGCCTTCCATGGCTCTCCTTCCTGGAATGCTTTGTTGCCGATATCAGAAAGCTCGAAGATACCATGGATCGCATCCTTCTCATCAGCTCTCTCAAGCGCTGCGGTAATTGCCTCCTCGCGCCTGATAATCTCGCTTCTGAGATCTTCGTCGAATTCTCCCTCTCCCATCGAACCATCATAGAAGCGCTTGACGAATGTGAGCGTTCTGTTGACGAGGTTGGAGAGATTGCCGATAAGCTCCTTGTTGACCTTGTCCTGGAAGTCAGCCCAGGTAAATGTGAAGTCGCTCTTCTCTGGTCTATTGTAGAACATATAGAAGCGCCACACGTCAGCTGGGATACCTGTCTCCTCGACATCGTTGCCGAATATGCCAATGCCCTTGGACTTGGAGAACTTCCCTCCCTCATAGTTCAGGTACTCGGTGGAAGACATGTGATGGAGCATCGTCCACTTCTCGCCTGTTCCAAGAAGAGATGATGGGAAAACAACGGTATGGAATGGGATATTGTCCTTGCCTATGAACTGGAAGAGCTCGGTGTTCTCCGGATCCCTCCACCAGTACTCCCAGTCCTTGATCTTATTGGCCGTGATTGAAATGTATCCGATCGGAGCATCGAACCATACATAGAAGACCTTGTCCTCATAACCCGGCTTATTCACAGGAATGCCCCACTTAAGGTCGCGTGTTATGCACCTCTCCTGAAGACCATCCCTCAGCCATGATGATGTAATCTGTATGGCGTTCTTCGCCCAGAAGCCATCAATGGAGGCCTTGTCCATCCACTCTTTGAGTTTTGGCATCAGCTTCGGAAGATCAAGATAGAGATTCTTCGTCTTCTTCAGCACTGGTGTCGATCCGCATACGGAACACTTTGGCTCTATAAGCTCTGTAGGATCAAGAAGCGTTCCGCACTTCTCGCACTGGTCTCCCCTTGCGCCTTCATAGCCGCAGTGCGGACATGTGCCCGACACGAACCTGTCTGCGAGAAAGCGTCTGCACTCGGGGCAATACAGCTGCTCTGATTCCTTCTCCGTTATGTATCCATTGCTGTCGCATGCGGAGAAGATATGCTGCACAATCTCCGTCTGGAGCGGTGTGCTTGTGCGCCCGAAGTAATCGAAATCGATATTGAACCACTTGTAAATCGCCTTGTGGATCTCATGGTAGCGATCACAGAGCTCTCTCGGAGTAATCCCCTCCTGCAGCGCCCTGGTCTCGCTCGCTGTACCGTATTCATCCGTTCCGCAGACATACAGCGTCTCATAGCCGCGGGAGCGGCAGAAGCGCGCGAAGACGTCAGCGGACAGTACCTGTGTCAGATTCCCGAGATGCGGGATGTTGTTCACATATGGCAATGCCGATGTAATCAGTCTTTTCTTCATATGGCTACTATACCCATGGCGGGCATCTTCCTCAAGATGCTTTTCCCTGTTATCTTCTAATCATGGATAATCAGGAAGAGGAAAGAAGGATGCCGCGCTTTCAGATCCGCCCATCAATGGTGGTTCTTGCAGTCATCATCGTACTGCTGCTATCGGCAGCTGCAACATCGTTCTTCTCTGTCGATCAGGCGGAGAATGCAGTCGTGCTGCGTTTCGGGAAGTACCAGCGGACCGTTGGCCCCGGACTCCAGATGAAGATACCATTTGGAATCGAGAGAAACATCAATGTAGAGACACAGATTGTAAAGACACTGACTTTCGGATACAGGGCAACCGACCCGACAGGTACTTCGCTTACGAATGCGAGAGTAAACCAGGAAGAGTCGATGATGCTTACCGGCGACCTGAACATAGTCGATGTTGAGTGGATCGTTCAGTACAGGATTGCCGACCCGCAGTCCTATCTCTTCTCCGTGAAGGACAAGGAGACAACCATCAGGGATATATCGCAATCCGTCATGAACCAGCTTGTCGGAGATCTTCCGATTCTTGCGGTCATGACCGATCAGAGAACGCAGATCGAATTCGATGCAGCAGAAGCAATGCAGAAGATCTTCGACAGATACGGCTTCGGGATAGATATCGTTGCGGTGAAGCTGCAGAACATCATGCCTCCTGAAGGTGAGGTACAGGATGCCTTCGAGGATGTCAACAAAGCCATACAGGATATGAATGGATATATAAACGAAGGCAAGCAGTACTACAACCAGCAGATTCCTGCTGCACAGGGCGAGGCTGATAAGCTTGTATCCGAGGCATCTGGATACGCGGCAGAGAGAATCAACAGGGCCGAGGGCGATACTGCACGCTTTAAGGAGATGCTCGCTGAATACAGCGCCAATGGTGACACGACCGCTGCAAGACTTTATATCGAGACGATGGAGGAAATCCTCTCCGAAGGAAGCGGTACTGTGACGATAATAGACAAGGATCTGGAGAACTTCCTCCCGATAAGGAGCATATGATGAAGAGACTTCTTACAGCACTTATAATCATTGCAGCATTTGCCGTTGTCTTCTTCATCTCCGGTCCCTTCTACATCCTCAATGAGGGTGAGATATCCGTAGTGACCCGCTTCGGAAGGATAACAGCGACAGAGACCGATGCTGGACTTAAGTTCCGCGTACCGTTCATCGATACCGTAACGAAGTATCCAGGGACACTCCTCTCATGGGACGGTGATGCCCAGCGCATACCGACAAAGGAGAACCAGTTCATCTGGGTCGATGCTACAGCAAGATGGAGGATTGCGGATCCTGCATTGTTCTATCAGACGGTGAAGACTGTCGAAGGAGGAATCGCCCGCCTCAACGATGTGCTTGATTCAACGATCCGAACGGTAATCTCAGAGAACTATCTCAACGAGGCAGTCAGAAGCACAAACAGGATCAATTCCATGATATACGCTGAGGATATCGGGGATGTGGAGAATCCGGAGGACAGGGAAACACTGAGATCGCTTACAGAGACAGTCATGCGCCAGGAGGATATACTGATCGGACGTGATGGACTCTCTGATAAGATGCTCAGCGATGCGGACCCGCTCACAAGGCGCTATGGCATCGAGCTCGAGGATATCATAATAAGGCAGATACGCTACTCTGATGATCTCACGGCCTCGGTCTACACGAGGATGATCAAGGAGCGAAGCCAGATAGCTGAGGCATACAGGTCATATGGACGCGGGCAGCTCCTTTCATGGCAGGGACGTACCGAGAATGACAAGCGCACGATTCTCTCCGAAGCCTATGCCGAATCGGAGAAGATAAAGGGCGAAGCTGACAGGCAGGCGGCAGCCATCTACAGCGCAGCGTATTCAGAGGACCCTGAGTTCTTCAGGCTGTGGACGACACTTGAAAGCTATAAGCGCACACTGCCTGCCATCGACAAGACTCTCACAACCGATATGGAGTATTTCGACTACCTCTACTCCACTACGCCAGATGCGGATACTCAGCCACTGTGATCTGAAAAATATCCGCAGTCACATCAGAGGCCCTCTTCATCCCTACATGGAGAGGGCTCTTGAGGGTTCCCCTAGGGAGACCAAGGTATATACTTCCGGCTCCATCATCGCTATATCATGGCTGGATGTATCGATGGTGGTGATCGATACCGGCGATTTCGATGCTGATGCAACCGATGTATCCTCTTCGCTCTCATCTGCATGCTGGAGCTCTCTTCTTGCCAAGAAGAGGACTGCGAACAGGATTTCAATTCCCGGGGCATCAAAAGAGGACAGAATACTTTTCACAGTCACTCCTGATTCATTCAGAGAAAACATAACACATACAGTCAGGATACTGGAGGGATATGATGATTTCATTTCCCTTGTCCATCTCTACCAGAGGATAGAAGGAATGGCTGCGTTCTATCCCGATGAAGAGACAGAGGATATCGCTGGATACTATTCAATGAGGCATTATCCATTCCTTGCAGCAGGTGCATTCTGCGATGGACAGCTCATATCCGCAGGCTATATATCAGCAGGCACGCCCCAGAATGCAATGATAGCAGGAGTTGCGACAGATAGCAGCTGCAGGAACAGAGGCTATGCATCAAGCGTCGTCTCAGAGCTCTGCAGCATCGCATTCAGCAGAGGGATGGAACGGTTGTCGCTATGGCCGGAACCGGAAGCAGAGCACCTCTACAGGGCTCTGGGATTCAAGGATGATGGATGGTATACTATGTTCAGGAGGAATTGAAATGAAGTATGTGAGAATCATGACACCCAGCAGAAGGACTTCCTATGGGATACTGGAAGGTAAGACCATAACCCTTATGGACGGATCCCCTTTCGATAAGCCTTTCATGCTCCTCAGTGAGCATTATGATATCTCAGAGGTGAAACTGCTTCCTCCATGCGAGTATACAAAAGCAATCTGCATCGGACTGAATTACAGGGACCATGCAGAGGAGTTCGGGCTCCCGATACCTGAAACCCCTGTCGTATTCATGAAGCCATCCACGGCCGCAGCAGCTCAGAATGAAGACATAATATATCCGGAAATGTGCCACAGACTTGACTATGAGGCAGAGCTTGCTGTCGTTATCGGCAGGAAATGCAAGGATGTGAGCAAGGAGGATGCACGCCAATACATCCTAGGATACACGATTGCGAATGATGTGACAGCTCGGGACCTCCAGCCGAAGAACGGACAGTGGACCATCGCGAAGAGCTTCGATACATTCTTCCCATTTGGGCCGTATATATCAGATGAGACCGACGGCAGTGACCTTTACATAACCAGCAGGGTCAATGGCGTGACAAAGCAGATGTCCAGGACATCGAACCTTATCTTCTCCGTGCCCTATCTCGTTTCATATCTCTCTCATGTGATGACGCTCCTTCCCGGTGATGTGATATCAACAGGCACACCAGGCGGAATCTCGGGCATGCAGAAAGGCGATGTCGTCGAGATTGAGATTGAAGGACTCGGAATACTCAGGAATACAATCGCTTAAGATTCATCCGGGCATATCCCGGATGATTTCATTTCCCGAAAGCTGCCTTTGACTCGTTGGTCTTCCTGTTCCATGCGATTATCTCATCGATTGAAGGTTTTCTCCCATGCTTTATCGCCTCCCGGCATGGCTGGATGAGATATGATTCGGCCTTCTCAAGATGCCTGCATGCTGCAATGACCTGCTCAAGAAGATTCATTGGGAAGACGACAAAGCCATGTTTGTCCGCATGGACTATATCCCCGGGAGAGATTATCTGCCCAAGTATCTCGACAGGCTCCTGTATCGATTCGACATGGACATTTGCGTGCGAAACCAGGATCTCCGTAGAAAAGAATGAGAAGCCAAGGGAATCGCAGCAGTCAAGATCACGAACGCCTCCCTCATTGATAGTTCCAACAGCTCCAAGCGAGGTGAAGATGCTTGCCTGCATCTCACCCCAGAACGACCCCCTATGCACAGTATCAATGTCCTTCATGCAGATAATCGAGGGAAGCTCTGTTTCACCTGTGGCAGCATAAAGCTTATTCCTCAGCTCAGCCTGCTCTGCAGTAGGAGGCTTCACAGCACTGATCGTAGCGGTGATTGCAACACCGGATACTGGCTTGTCCTTCCCTGCCCTGAGCACCATCCCCGGCAGCCCATATCCATTACGCCTGTAGCTATTGTCAATAAGCTCGAGTCCATTGCACACAGTAGGCGCATCAAAGCAGTCAAGCTCATCCAGAAGTGACTTGATATCCATAAGATTCTCCTTTATTTTGCAGTCTTGCCACCATCAACGGTCACAAGAGTACCTGTAACAAAATCCGAAGCCGATGAAGCCAGATACATTATAGTACCCTTGTAATCATCAGGAATAGCAATGCGGCCAAGAGGATGATTCTTTGCAACAGAAGCTTTCCTTGTTGGGTCTGCAGAATATATATCAGCTGTGAAATCGGTTTCGGTTGCGGTTGGAGCAATTGCATTGCAAAGGATTCCATATTGAGCCAATTCAAGAGCAAAAGTCTTCATAAGCATCACTACTCCAGCCTTGCTTGCGCTGTATACTCCATAATCGATACTTGCTCTATATGCACCTGTAGAAACAATGAAAATCATCTTTCCACCGCGATTCTGCTCAATCATAAGACTGCTTATTGATTTTCCTAACAGAAATGCACCTTTAAGATTGACGGACATTACGCGGTCCCATTCATCCAAGCCGAAATCACAGAGCTTCTTTCGGATGATAACCGCAGCACTGTTTACAAAGATATCGACTCCTCCATGTTCACGAAGATAGCAGACTGCCTCTGATATAGATTCCGGAGAAGAAACATCCAAGTAAATACTGGTGAAGCGCATAGGATCTTTTGAATCGGAAGCTCTGGATAATTTCTCTGCATTGCAATCCGCAATGACAACATCAGCACCAGCCTCATATAAAGCTTCAGCTGCAGCAAGCCCAATTCCGCCTGCACCGCCTGTCACAAGAGCTTTCTTTCCCGAAAGATCAAAATAGGGATTCATCATCAACTACCTCCTTTAAGTCATCATAAAGACATCTGATACGATCAGGATCGAGCAGCGTATAGATGATATGAGGACGATACTCTGTATTCTTCCAGAATGAATCAAGTTCTACGGACATAGCCAAAAGATCTTCCATCGAGGTATGGAAAATATTCCTGCTCTTTTCATACATTTCAGGATTCTGCTTCTCATCCCCCTCCTTAATATACCGGCATGAGAAAATGGCTTCAGCAGCATTCCTGAAAAGTCTCACATATAAAAGCTGGTTCTCAAAGCAGGAAACAAAATAATCATATTTCTCTTTTTCAAATCCAGGATTATTTGCAGCAACTTCTGAAACAATGTCGGATGCATCATCCAATGCCAATTCTTTCTCGTTTATTATTTCTGCGTATTCTTCGGGAATAGGTAAAAGCGCTGAGGCTTTCTCTTTCTGCCAATCCTTTAAAGAGTTCTTTTCTTCAGCTAGCCATAATGCATGAGCGAAACTGATTGGAACAAGACTTGAATCAGAAAAGACACAGTTTTTCACAAACATGGTCTTTGATGCTATATTCCAGGTTCGCGACATCAACCCACAAAACCACTGGACAAGGCTTTTCCTCTGACCCAATGTTGCCTCTGATGGATACCACCCCTCTGCAGAAAGGAATGCATCATATATAGATTCGGATGAAGCATCTGTATCCCTAGAAAGCATTCCTGCAGAGTAAAGATTGATTTTATTCATATTTCCAAAGGCAGTATGGCCATCAAGACTTTCCCAATCGGTCCTGAATACAACCCCAGATGCACCTTTCGCAAGCGCATCCTTCATACGAAATCTATAATCTTCCATCAGATCTGCTATGCAGACACCCCAGCCAAAATACTGCCCCATAGCATCGAATTCAATCCACTGCTCATGTTTGCCAACATTTCCAATGCGAGGATTAATCGGAAAAGTTGGATAATAATCATGCGGAGTATTCTTCAAGGAGAGAACAACATCCGAAGGAAGTGATTCCATTGCTTCTGATATATCCCGATGAGCATCGGGATTGAAAACAAAATCACGGACAACAAGCTGTTTTCCCGCAGCGTGAATGGGCTCATACATTGCCATAAGAACATTCCGGAACCATTCAGCCTTGCTTGTATTCCTGCATCTGTCACATGAACACCGATTTGAGTTGATAGATACCCTGCTTTCTCCTGTTGCAGGAGATGTAATTATTCCGCTTACTTCTGGAAACTCCTCAAAGAATTCTCTGTACTTTACTTTTGTGAATTCAATCCAGAAAGGATCTGTCGCACATATCTTGCCATTTTTCACAAGCTCTGGATAAAACTCAAGAATGATATCCGGGAAATATAATTCCTTATTCTCGATATATACATTGATTCCACGGCGACCTGCTTCCAATAGTATGCGCTTAAGGAAAGCCCGCCTCTGGTAAGGTCCAGATCTCCTGGTAGGAGTGAATTTGTATAATGTCCTGAAAATTTCCTTATACCGTTCGAATATCGAATTATAATGATCTTTCTTGCATCCAAAGTACTTTCCAGGATAGACAATCAGATCAATAAAATCATTGCGGTGCAGAATAAGCGTATTGAATCCATTAGCCGTCATGAAATCCATACTCTTGATAATCCATTCAAAATCCCAGGCATATAGACTGTGTATTTCAAAAGCTCTTACATTGAAATCATATTTCATATATTTACCCTTTAAGTCCTGACGTTGAGATACCTTCAACAAAGAATTTCTGCGTAAAGAAGAAAAGCAGTACAGGAGGAACCATTGAAAGTACAGACATAGCCATCGTCTGATTCCATGCAATGGTATCAGTAACATCAAGAGACATTCTCAATGCCAATGAAAGTACATAATGTTTTACGCTGCTTATATAAATAAGAGGATTGATGAAGTCGTTCCATCTCCATACAAACTGAAATATTGTTACGGAAATCAAAGAAGGAACACAAAGAGGCGTAATAATCTTCGTAAGAATAGGAAAACTTCCGCAGCCATCGATCCTCGCCGATTCATCAAGTTCCCTTGGTATAGAACGTATGTACTGAACTAGCATAAAAATAAAAAATGAATACGTTGCAAATGCAGCCGGTATTATGAAAGGAAGATAAGTATTCAGCCAACCAAGTTTATTGAATACCATATATCTTGGAATAATAATAACTTCATTGGGAAGCATCAGTGAGGCTATCACCAAAGCAAATAATGCCTTCTTGAAACGAAATTTGAATCTGGCAAATCCATAGGCAACAAGCAGGCTGGAAATAACCGTAAAAAATACAGTGGGAACAACCATTTTGAATGTATTTGCAAAGAACAATCCAAATGAATTCTGGCCTACTCCAGCCCATCCTTTGGAATAACCATCCAGAAGCACAACCTTTGGGATAAGTGACAATGAGCTGAAAATCTCGTTATTTGTCTTAAATGACGCAGAGACTATCCAAAGCAATGGATATATCATGATTATTCCAAGCAAAATAAGAAATAAATATGTGATCCCCTTTCTTGTTATACGGCGAATTCTGGAATGCTGCAGTCTTTTTAATGTATCGTTATTCATCAGAAATCTCCTCCATCTTCATAGAACGTCCAGTATGGTGATGATTTGAATGCCAATGCTGTGAAAATCATTATGATAAAGAACAGGAACCATGATTGTGCTGATGCATATCCCATCTTCAGATAGCTGAAAGCATTCTCATATAGCATCATTCCATAAAGATATGTGCTATTGAGAGGTCCTCCCTGAGTTATCAGATAAGGGGAATTAAATTCCTTAAATGCATTAATCATCTGCATTATGAGATTGAAGAATATTACAGGAGAAAGCATCGGAAGAGTTATCCTGAAGAAAACACGAAGTCTACCGGCCCCATCAACTCTTGCAGCTTCAATCAGTTCTGCGGGGATATTCTTCAATCCCGCAAGAAATAGAACCATTGAGGAACCAAACTGCCAGACAACAAGAAGGCCCATAGTTGCCAATGCTAGATGTTGGCTGCCGAGCCAATCTATCGCAGGAATATGAAGAACAGACAGCGCAGCATTAACAGTACCATCTTTTGCAAAAAGGAACTTCCAGAGAATGGATATAGCAACAGATCCTCCCAATATTGAAGGAAGATAATATACAGTCCTGAAAAAATTAATGAACCGGATTTTCATATTCAATATGACAGCAATTATCAACGCGAATATAAGTTTCCCAGGCACTGCAATAAGTACATATAAAAAGGTCGCTTTTACAGATTTCCAGAAAAGACGGTCTCCCGTAAACATACGTCTGTAATTATCCAATCCAACAAACTCCATTGGTTTAAGAATTGAGAAATCCGTAAAGGAATAGACGAAAGATGCTATAAAAGGATAAAGCTGAAAGGCAAGAAAGCCAATAATCCATGGCAATATATAGATATACGCTATTTTCTGGTTCTCAACTTCCTTTAATGATGTATTTTTAATATTTTTCATTTGCTTCCCTGCTGATTGCAAAATTTCCTTGAGCTGGCATTTTGCCAGCCCAAGATAAAACCGGGTAATTCTAATTTCTTGTTTTATTTTATTGTCTCAATCAGAGATTCAAGTTCTGCAAGGAACTCATCCGCGGCTTCCTCTGGAGTAAGTTCATAGAAACCTACTTCATGAACATAGTCCTCAATAAGAGCCACTACCTCTGTATTAAGGCTTGGGCCATTTTCCGCAAGGCCTACAGCAGTAAGCGACTGAGAAACCATATCAGAGACTATCTGAGGAATATCACCGGATTCAACAAGCTGCTGATTTGCTGCTGAGTTGCAAGGAATACCTCTTGTATCCTTCAGGATTGCTATTGCTTCTGGATCATTCAGCATGAAATTTATGAAATCAGCTGCGACATCAGCATGTTCCGACCTGTTATATACAGTAAGGAACATCGATGGAGTAACAAGGATTCCGGGATCAACTGCATTCTCCATAATCGGGAAGCGCATTGATCCAAGCTCAAAGTCACTTGCATTATCTATTCCTGGAATAAGTGAAGATGATGTCGGGAAAATGCCGAAATTCTGATTGAGCCAATTTGGATTCTGATCTGCATAAACATTCTCATAAAGGACACCTTCATTGAATGGAGGAACAGTCTTTGTATCAACCAATTCCTTTACAAAAGAAAACACCTTAACAATATCATCACGGGAAACACCGATTGTATAATCATCAAGAATCAATGTGCTTCCAGTGAGCTGTTTAAGAAGTGTTTTCACCAGAAATCCCCAATGCTGTGAATTCATATACATAAGATATTTAGAACTATCAGCAGAATTGACCTTCTTGCCATTTTCAATTACATCTTGCCAGGTCCAGTCATCGGAAGGCTCTATACCATATTTCTCCATAAACTCGGCATTATACAGATATCCCATCCCATTTACACCAACTGGAAGACCAATAAGGTACTCATCGTTTCCACCATAGATCTTTGCAAAATCAAGATCGATATTTGTCATATCAATATAATCCGTAAGATCATACATATTAATGAAATGCGTACCCTGATTCATAAGATCCGCTACCCACTTGTAATCAACAGTTATGATATCTGGAGCAGTCCCTCCTGCAAGCTGAGTTAGAAGCTTCTGATAAAAGTCATCAAATGCTCCGTATTCTCCCTCGATGGTTACATTAGGATGTCTTGATTCATAGAGTTCAATGGCCTCAAGCGTTGCCTGATGGCGTGTTGTAGATCCCCACCATGAGAACCTGAGAGTCACCTTTTCATTAGGATCTGTTGTTGTTATTGCTCCAGATGCCGCATTCGCATCACTTGAACCTCCCGCAAATGCAAAACCTGCGGCTGCAATAAGAATGATAATCAGAAAAATGAAACTCTTTTTCATTCTCCCCTCCTTTTTGCATAATACATTATCACTGCTTGAATGAAGTCAGAATGAAGAAGATTTCAGGTTCTATATCCAATTCTTCTGTCATCAAAGAATTATTGACACAAAATTAATCAATGCATATTTCATATTCAATTTTTAATATTAAAATATCAAGATTTGAATAATGATTAATGTCAATTCCGAATTTCATTGAAAAACCTTAAATCATGAACTTATCATATCCACGGAAGGCAAAAAATTATGATTAGTCTGATCATCATCGATGATGAATATGAAATAAGGGTGGGATTGCGGAATTACTTCCCGTGGAATGATCTTGGATTTGAGGTTCAGGAAATATTTGGGAATGGATTCGACGCGCTTGAATTCATATCATCCCATGATGTTGAAGTTGTTCTCACAGATATAAGAATGCCAGAGATGGATGGTATAGAGCTTATCCGCAGAATACGGTCAATAAAACCTTCCATGCGTATTGTAGTAATAAGCGGATTCCGAGATTTTGAATATGCCAAGCAATGCATTTCACTTGGTGTCACGGAATATATTGTTAAACCCACAAAATACGAGGAACTCAAACATATATTCTCAAGGATTGCAAACGATCTCAAGAACAGTGAACAAAATGAGAATTCGGTAGAAGTCATTGATAAGGTACGAAAATATATTGATGACCATCTTGGAGATGTTTCACTTGTCAGCGCTGCACAGGCTGTTGATCTGAATCCTTATTATCTTAGTACTCTATTCCATCATGAAACAAATGAGAAGTTCTATGAGTATGTTCTGCGTAAACGGATTGAAAGTGCGAAGAATATGCTTACTTCCAGCAATCTTCCAATCAATGAGATCTCAAAACGAGTCGGATATTCAAATGCAAATAGCTTTTCACGCATATTCCGAATGTCAACGGGTATGACACCTTCCCAGTTCAGGGAAAGAGGAAACTGATGATTACCACATTCCATTCAATGAAACGTAATTTTTTCATAAGGAATGTGTGCTTATACATTCTACCTTTATTAATCCCATTATTCCTTATCAGTGTCCTTGCCATTGTAATAATCAACACATATGTCAAAAATGAAATAGATACACGGAATATCAATAATCTCGAAACAAACGCCTCAACAATCAATGCTCTTATAGATGAATTGGAAAGGATAAACATTACATTAAGCGTAAACCCTTCAATCAAGGTTAGGCTGAAAAATGTAATACTGAAAATGGAAGAGAATAACGGAATCGCAGCAGAAGATTATCAGCTTGTGACCGCAATCCTTGATATGCTCTATAGCTCTATTGACTATAATCCATATATAGCATCTGTCTATATTTATTTTGACAATGAGACAGAATGGTTCATATCCAACACAAATGAGTTTTCCAATTCCGATTTCTTTTATGATACGGACTGGCTTGAAAAATATAAGTCAAAAAAGAATGATACCGATAGATTCTGGTTCGAATTCAGAACAATTGATAATTATTTATTCCAATATGGAGAATCTGTAAAAGTACTCACAATATACAACCAGATATATTCTTCGGGAAAATCAAAACCGGATGGAGTACTTGTACTCAATGTATTTGAAGATGAACTTGATACTGCACTAGGAAATCTTCTGGAAGCACCTGATGAATCACTATATGTTGTTGATAACAATGGCAACATAATATTCTCAAATGGAAAAGAAGGAAATCTTTCTTCAGATGAGTTATCACAGCTGGATTTCGGAACAGCCTCTTCTACAACATACAATGAATATTGTATATACAGAATTCATTCAGATTCCTACAACTGGATGTATTATTACACTATTCCAATCAGCAGCGCATATTACATGCCAAGAATCCTTACAAGAGCAATCCTGATCATTTGCATACTCTCAGGTCTTGCAGGTCTCATTCTCGCTTATTCATTTGCATATAAAAGCTATAAGGAAATCATGGAGCTTGTAGAAGTAATCCAGCAAGCACGCAATGGAAAGGTTTCTTATTCATATGAAGATGATTATGGCTCTGATCTCTTCAGATATGTCATGCAGAATGTTATCAAATCATTTCTTAAAATTGATTTCCTAGAACTTCAGATTTCAGAGAGAAAATATCACAACAAGATTCTGGAAATGGCAGTACTTCAATATCAGCTTAATCCGCATTTTCTCTATAATACCCTACAGACGATACTCTGGAAATCGATAGCCCTTTCAAATGGTCCTAATGATGTATCAGAGATGATTGAGAATCTATCGGATATACTCCATTATGCTCTTGATAGCAATGAAACAGTTGTTCCGATATATGAGGAAATCAGCATTGCAAAGTCTTATATCAACATACAAAAAACAAGATATCACAATCATTTTGATTCAATGTGGGATCTTACAGATATTGATCCTGATATGAAATTACCAAAGCTTATTCTGCAACCTTTGATTGAAAATGCGATTTATCATGGAATACAGCAGAAAAAAGATCCTTCAACTATCCGCATAAGCATCAAAGGACAGGGAAATATGCTAAAGATAAGAGTTATAGATAATGGAACTGGTATGAGTAAGGAAAATCTCCAGAAACTCAGAAAGGATCTATCATTGAGAAATGAAGGCAACTCTTCACATATAGGATTAGCAAATACAAATAAACGATTACAGATAATATACGAAGAAAAAGCCAGACTTTACATCAACAGCAGAAAAGGAACAGGGACAATTGTTACAATGATTATTCCTGCATACTTACAGAAAAAACAAAAATCAGAAGAATAAGCTTTTATACATACTTACCAAGGAAATCATGAATAGTCCTATAGTACAGATCAGGAGCAACAACCTCCGATTCACCATGGGCTGCACCTTCTACAAGCAGCTTCTCCTTTGGGCCATCAACCTTTGCATCATAGTTCTCATCAAGCATTGATGACCGTACGAATCTATCATTGCTACCATGGATGAAAAGCATAGGGATGCTTGTCTTCTTAAGCTGTTCGACACTTGATGCTTTCCTTATGGAATAACCAGCCTTCAGCCTTGCAACGACATCGCACATATAAAGAACAGGGAATGCAGGAAGATGGAAAAGCGTCTTAAGCTCATCACTGAAGATATCCCAGACAGAGGTATAGCCGCAGTCCTCAACAGCGGCAACAAGACCGGGAGGGTTATCACCTGCAGTCATCATAACGGTCGCCGCTCCCATTGAGCATCCTTGTATGACGATCTTTGCATCCTTATCCTTGTTGCGTATCCACTCCATCCAAAGCTGGATATCATCCTTATCTAGCCATCCCATGCCGATATACTTTCCCTCGCTCTCACCATGGGCACGGTTATCAGGGGTAAGAACACTGAAACCCCAGCTGTAATACATAGATGCGATGCTCTGCATCTCCCGTCTTGATCCTGTGTAGCCATGAATCATAATCGCATACTTATGTCCATCATGAGGATAGTATGAGGAACGAAGGGCAAAACCCTCCTTCGTCCTAATCTCAGGATGTTCTGTATAAGTATTCCTATGGAATTCCTCTACGCGTCTATCCCTGATTTCCTTGTTTTTGTTCACATCAACCCTATCACAGGCCTTGATCTCATCGGAAGGAATGAATGATGCAGGGTCCCTTTCCTTCCGTGTGATGGAATAGTCCACGAAGAAGGAGCCGACAAGATATGTTACAACAGCGATAACAGCAAGAATAATAAGAAGCACTACAAGGATCATGGCCTGATGATAGCAGAGTAACAGGCAAAGAAAAACCCGGATTATGCATCCGGGAAAGTAGCACGAAAGGGACTCGGACCCCTGACCGAGCGGATATGAGCCGCTTGCTCTACCAACTGAGCTATCGTGCCATGCGTCGTTTGACTGAGATAAATTAACAGAAACTGAATATTGAATCAAGTACCTAGAATATATTCATATGGATATTTATTTATAACTTTACTTACAAAAGTAAATACAAGTCTATATTGGCGCATATCAAAAGACCTGATAAGGCGTTTTAAGCTTACAGAAGTAACATAGCTCACAAACGTGGATATTATGGACATCAAGTCACTTCTGGTTTTAAGCTTACATGAGGATGAGAGGCATGTGCAGATAAGTTTTAAGCTTACAGAAGTAACATAGCTCACAAACCAATATAACCATGTCCTGCACCAAGACCATGGTTTTAAGCTTACAGAAGTAACATAGCTCACAAACTGTCTCTCAAAACAGCCTCCTTATCTCCCTGTTTTAAGCTTACAGAAGTAACATAGCTCACAAACATATGGCATGTTCTAGACCTTTTTATTCAGAGTTTTAAGCTTACAGAAGTAACATAGCTCACAAACTTGGATTCAAATGAGTGTGACAATAAACCAGGTTTTAAGCTTACAGAAGTAACATAGCTCACAAACAGAATCAGGGAAAAAAAGAACAGAAGCATTGTTTTAAGCTTACAGAAGTAACATAGCTCACAAACATATGGCATGTTCTAGACCTTTTTATTCAGAGTTTTAAGCTTACAGAAGTAACATAGCTCACAAACTGATACTGAAAAGCTATAACACAATCGTTGGTTTTAAGCTTACAGAAGTAACATAGCTCACAAACGGATAAGGTCTCGCATAGCCTCGATACTTCGTTTTAAGCTTACAGAAGTAACATAGCTCACAAACCTCAACCGCAAATATTCGATTAAGATCAGCGTTTTAAGCTTACAGAAGTAACATAGCTCACAAACCACACCATTATAATAAGCTTCTTCAGACATGTTTTAAGCTTACAGAAGTAACATAGCTCACAAACAAAGGTGATTGGGATACTTTTTGGTCTTTTGTTTTAAGCTTACAGAAGTAACATAGCTCACAAACCTCTATGAAGTCAAGAAATGAGGATTTTGAGCTATTTCCTTATCCTTCGCTGAAGATCTCGCATCCATCTGAATCAATTATCAGCTTCTGAGAAACACTGATTTCTCCTAGAAATCCTTCAGGAAGAATCCCCTCAAGAAACAAAATGGAATGCTTTAAAGATCTGCAATCATCCACAAGCATCTGTATTTCCGCACTGGTAAAATACATTGACATACCCACCAGTACGAAAGCAGGAATATTGCAGAATGAATGCATAAGATTCATATACTCAAGAATCTTATCAAGCTCATTGGCATATTCATACTCAGCTTCAAATCCGATAAGTTTCAATAAAGCAGAAGAATCAGGTTCATTATACCTTATCGAATATGGAAATTGTTCAGAAACTTCCTCTGCATATCTCTCTATCAAAGATATTATCTCCTGTGTTCTGACAAAAAGATCGTCTGAAATAACTGCTGCTTTTAGCAATGACTGAAGCCTATTCTGAACACGTTTATCCCCCATATCGATAGATAAAACCGACGGAATCAATAAAAGATTACTGCTAAACGAGAGTTCCTCACTGTCTTGTGATAAAACAAATTTCCCATCTTCTCCCTGAATCTGGGATTGTAGCTCTAAAAAATACTTTCTGAATATTTCTGGATTCTCGAAGGATATCATCGATGAAGCACCATCATCGAGAATAATCTGATGATTCCAGTCAGGATGAACAAGCTTCATAAAATCACCAACCTATCAGAAGAAACAACATACTCAGACTCAAAAGATCCTGTTACGAATTCCATTGATGCAAACTGTCTTTCCGTAACATTGATAAGCTGGACGAGTCCTTTGGGAGGAGCATTCCGCTTGATATTCTCCTGAACAGTCCTGGCAGCCGTGGAATTCAGGACAAGCTTCACATATACAGATTCCTGAAGCATAATAAATCCAAGTTTTATCAGGAACTTTCTGAATTTACGATATTCCCTTCTATCACTTGTTGTAAGGGTTGGCATATCAAACATGGCAAAGACCCGCATAAATCTAAAACTCATATTTGTAGAAAATCAACTCAGAGATATCTCTCTGATTCAAAGCATTAATTACACTTCTTACATAAAGCGAAATACCATTCAGAACGGTTGTTTTCTTACCTTTAATAGATATCGTATCATTGAGAAGATCTACTATCGCATGCTTCTTCTCACTTGTTAGGCTGTTCTCTAAAGGAAGAGAAAATACTTTGATATCCACAAGAGGCCTGAATGGTTCTATAAGATCAGATCCGAAGTTGAAGTCGTTGAATGGATTGTGGTGGCTGATACCTATCTGGGTAATGTACCCATTTGCTGTAATTTCCCGGTTTATTGCGGAAAGGATTATTGCATAGCCATAATTAAGACCAGCATTGATTGCATTATCGTCTGCACGGGAGAACTTATGTCCAAAAATTGCATTGAAATATACTTTTGCGGCCTGGCCTTCCCTATTTGTTCTATCACCAGGCTGAACTCCATCAATATAAGAAAAGATCTTCTCAAAACCTGCAATACCAAAATGCTCAAGGCATTCAGCCTGCTTCCGTATCTTCTCTTTCACAATCTTTGCCCATACTTCATCCTTGATTTCTTTGCACCATGATACCTGCATCTGGACATTGGCACTTGAATCATATCCACCATAATATGGAAGCAGCATTGCCCCTGGATTGTGTTCAGCATCACAGAAGATGACAGATATCCTTTTCTTCCATAGGGACTCTAGGAGAGCTGCTGATATAGTACTTCCTGTATTCTCGATTATAAGGACTGAAATATCATCAAGAAGGACACGTCGTGTTTCGCTGGCCCGGACAACAAGATAGCCGAGCTTTATCTCCAGCTTTGCTCTTGAACCAACGACCACGACCCTCCAGCTCATAATCTTATCTCTTCCGCCTTTTCATAAAGACCAGTAATACTCTGATCGTATATAATGACTTTGGATTTCGTTAAATCAAATTTAGCAGAGAAGATTATAAGACCAGCATTAGGTGATCCTTTAATCAACGACAGATCACTTTTACCACTTCCCATAGCGAAATATCGTAGTATGTTTTGGATAACAAAACATTTTGACTCCATTGGTAAAGAGCAGAATTCATCGCGCCCTGCTTCGATTACAGTCTGCTGATTCGATGGTCTGTTCTCGTAAATGGAAAGCTTTGACTTCTCAATAAGAGTGTCATATAAATCAACAAGCATCTCCTCGTTGAATTTATCAAATTCTGGTTTGACTATCAGATCCTTATAAATCTTTCTTTTTTCTAGGAAATTATCCACACGTTTTATCAATAAACACTGATTATCGTTAAGAATAAGAGGACTTGCGGATGAAGCAATGATTTGTTTTCCGCCAGATGAGGTTCCTGTTATATTACAGATAAATCCATCGATTGAGAGTTTTGTATTCATCAGAACTCTTGCTCTTAACACTTCTGGATTTTCATATCCAAGCTCAGCCCTGCAATAACCCTCAATAGCTTCCTTTTCAGATAATCGCTCCCGATCTATTATGCTTATCGGGACAAAACGGATGTATTTCCTATTCTTTTCTGTATATGAGACCAAAGCAAAATGACTTATAGCGGTCTTATTGTATCCACCATACTTCCTTACCCAGTCCTCGATAACAGCCTTAGGATCATTGCTAACCTTAAGTTTTCTCTGAAGAACAAGATCGCTTCCCTTTCTTGGGATAAGCTTATTTCCACCAGAGAGAGGCATAAGATCAAATAGCTGACCGCTCCTCATCTCCGGCTGTACGGTGTATAGGATGTTATTCCTATTCATGTATTTGCTTACTGTAGATATCGTACCTTCAGGTCCTTTTCTCCAAGCTCCCTTGACATTGTACTCAAATGGCTTATCTATGCTGTAATAACCATTTGGCTCAATATTCTTCCTCATGAAGAAATCCGCGGTATATTTTGTGTGAAGAACATTCCCTACAACAATATTCAGATATGCATCCTTCGCATGATGGAGATTGTTGACAGACCTGGCCTTGCTGAAATGGAATTTAACCCTGAATTCAGATACCTTCCGAGCCCTTGAATATACGACAGTAGTATTCTCCCCGAAATAGCATTTAAGGATATCGATTGTAGCCTTTGCAGACTGTGAAGTCTCTACAAGCTGTCTATTGATGAATCCCCTTTCATCCTCTTCCGTCAGAGGATTGCTTCTTATCAACCTGATATATTTCTTATCACTGATGAGGCCCATATCAAGAAGCTTCTTCCAGAAAGGCTGCATCTTCTGCCTTATTTCATCAGCAAGAGGATAGTAATCTGACTTCTTGGAATTCTCCTCTTTTAATACAATGACTTTATTATCTAGAGAGTCATCATCAGATTTAGAATAAGGATAGATATGATCGACATCATACAATGCGGTATTACCGATTTCCTCAATATTCAGAGGTTTCCCGGAATACATGCTTCTTCCAAGCTGGGTGAAATACAGGAAGAGCTTATCGCGCCGAGAAATAGCATCATCATTATAGTTGTCAAGCTCATCAATTATTCCCTGGACTTCGGGTGATACCTTCCGGAATGATTCAAGGCATAGTTTCAGCTTCTGCTTCCTTGATGCTGGCCGTGTTTTTTCCTTATCCTCTCCACGCGCAACCTCAACAAAGACCTTTACAGGAGGATGTCCCATAATATGCTCAATCTCATCGACAATCCGGAGAGTCTGCCATATCTGGCGCTTTACAGCAGGTGAAACATACAGCTCATCGACAACACTGTAATCAAGTTTCTCTATTGCTGATTTCCGCCCGGTCTGCGATACATAGTCATAACTGCTATCAAGAAGCTCCATAAGATTATGCTGGGTTGTGCGCATTGCCTCTATTATGGTCTGCAGCTCCCCTGTTTCCTTATTCATGGCTTTGATTCCATCAAGGAATTTCCTTGACAGTCTTCCCCAGCCTGCGAATTTCAGCCTTGATATACTCCGTATCTCACCTTCAGAAAGCCTGGATCCGAACCTTTCCATTATCCGCTTCTCTGCGAAATCACCGCCTTCAGAGAAAGTGGTAATCCACCTTATTATCTCCTCTGCATCCTGAATGCGGAGCTTACCCTCTTCAATATATGGTCTGAAAGCTGCATATGAGGAAAGATCTGCTTTGAAATCTCCGTCAATACCAGAAATCTCAATATTGTCTTTATCAAACCACCCCTCTGCAATCAGAAACTTTTTGAATCTTGTCTGTGTCACTTTCATACCAAGTCCGAAAAGTTCCTTCAGGATTATTTCCTTATTCGCTACTGGAAGCTTTTCACCATTGACTCGTACGACATTGAGTTCATTGAGGACTTCGAATTCAGAATAAAGCAGAGATTTCTTTGGAAGAACATATTCATCCGGAAGGTATGTGCATCTGCTCATCATCCGCTGTATGAATTTCTCAGCAGAGGCATCAGTATCAATCATCTCATTGAAATTCCATGGAAATACTTTTCCTTCTTTCTTCCTGACAGCCCAACCATTGACCATATCAGGATTGTTACCGATCGGTCCGACGTAGTATGGAATCCTGTATGTCATAATTGATTTGATCTTATCGATTACCGTAAGTCCATCCTCATCCTTTTCTTTCAGGAAAGAAAAATGCCTGCTACCGACTTCAAGTATTCTATCAAGTTCATTCTTATGAACCTGATAAGGAATGACGCTATTACGGAAGGATATAAGCAGAGGCATGAATGTACCATCATCTATCGAAGAGAGAATGTAACGGGAATCATCTGTGCCGTTTTTCAGCATCTTCTTCACCTCTCCATAGAATGTGTCTGTATTTATACGAGGATAGCTTGTACGCTTACCTCTGGAATGATCTGCTCCGATATATGCCGAGAAAACACCGGCCTTGCCTTTCTTGTCTTTGTGGAAGAATTCATTGTATTTTTCAGGAGAACAGATTCTGACAGCTCTCTTCAGTCTTTCCAGATCCTTGCCATTCTTCTCATATAAAGCGACCTTTGCATATGAAATATATGGATACCCCTCCATTACAGATGCAAGAAGACCCCAATCATAAAGTCCTTTGAGAATGAGCAGAAGCCTGTATTCATCATCTGTCAGATTATCCTCAAAGACAGGAAGCTGGACATCTTCAAAAGATGAGCTACTGAAATCAATGCTGCCAATCTCTGAATAGTTCTCATTTGCGAAAAGCCTATCGGGCTTTACCTTGCTTCCCGATATTGCTTTGATAATCAATGTCTTTATCTCTTTATCATTGAATGCAATCTGCTCAGCTAGTGCTTGCTGCTTATCCCTCATATGCTTCAGCTTTATGGCATCAGCTATCGCACTCTCATCCACATATTCAATTTCATTATCATAGACAGCAGATATAGCATCTGACAGATCCGAAAGGAGAGTCGAGATATCCATCACAGAGTTTAGATCCCTATTCCCGAAAAGAAAGTGTCCCCTGTTTTTGAGAATATGATGCAAGGCAAGATAAAGCAGCCTTACATCAGCAGGAGCTTCATCATCAATCAATGCTTTGCGAAGATGGAAAATCGTAGGATATGCACTATAGTAATCCTCGTCCTCGTACTCTGGATCGGCAAAAAGAGAATTGCGTTGATTTACATTCTTGTCCTCAGGCTGATATGCACTATCTGCAATTCTCTGGAAGAATCCAGGATCCACTTTGCTGATTTCATCTTCAAATAATGATTGTAGAAGGGATATCCTCTCTTTCTTTCTCATATAACGTCTTCGTGCAGATCTGTAGGAGCGCCTGGTTTCTGCGGTTTCTGCCTCATCAAAAATATGAGAACCCCACATAGCTTTTCCCCTGAACTTCAGGATATTATATTCTGTATCAGTAACGGCAAATCCTACAGATTCCGTTCCGCAGTCAAGACCAATATAGTAATCAGATTTCACTGGACATCCCCCTTTAAATCCCTTAATCTAAAAACAGTAACATAGCATGTACAAACAAAGACTATGTCCAACCTGCCTGAAAAGGCTTCCCGTTGTGGGAACTACCATCCGAATGGATGGTTTTATTTTACCTTAGTATTCTTTAAATTCAACCAAAATTTCATCAATGGAGACAAACGATATCGTTCGTTACTGAGTGAAATCAGAATGCAGCTTCCCTGAATACCCTCAATGCATTCCCGCACCACATCTTGTCGAGTATGGATTCAGCAAGTCCTGCTTTGGTTAACGCTTCATGCAGAAGATAGAGCTTATCAGGAGAAGGAATCTCAAGCTTGCCGCCTATTCCATCAAAGTCAGTGCCGATTGCAAGGACATCCGCCCCTGCTGTCTTATAAATATGCATGACATGCCTGACCATGTCCTCGATACGGCTCTCAGCCTCATCTTCAGCAATGGCTTTTTCAT
>CALXLE010000088.1 GCA_944389115.1 uncultured Spirochaetaceae bacterium | reverse complement strand
GGATCCTTGAAGATGTATCTTACCTGCTTGACCTTGGCTTTCTTCTCATCCGCACTGCCTGCGACATCTATCGTTGTTCCTTCCGCCAGGATTTTCTCTTCTGCCATGATAAATCCTCCTTTTTCCTGATTCTAACATCACATCCCGGGATTCTGCTATAATCATTCCGAGGAGAATTCATATGTATAATCTTATCATTGTCGAAGATGAGGATGAGGTAAGGAATGGTCTGATGGAGTTCTTCCCATGGGAGAAGTTCGGTTTCCATGCCGTAGCCGCGTTCGATAATGGGCGGGCAGCGCTCGAATACTGCAGGAAGAATAAGGTAGATGTTGTTCTTACTGATATCCGCATGCCGTTCTTTTCAGGCTTTGATCTTATCAGAGAGCTTGCCTCAGAGCAGGATCCTCCTCTCTTCTGTATAATGACAGCCTATTCTGACTTTGAGTATGCGAAGGAAGCGATACGCTATTCGGTTCAGGATTATATCGTGAAGCCGGCTTCCTTTGATGAAATAAGCTCCTCATTTCTCCGGATCAAGGAGCGCCTTGATTCAGCGAAGGTCACAATAGTGCCAGCCAATAATGATAATCCTCTTATAAGCCAGGCTCTTGAGATAATAGAGAGGAAGACAGCGAGCTGCACGCTCTCCTCTGTATCTGCAGAGCTGGGAGTCAACAGCTCCCACCTCTCGAGACTCTTCAAAGAGAAGACCGGAGAGAATTTCCAGAGCTATCTCATAAAGCAGAAGATGCGTATAGCTGTATCGATGCTTGAGAGCCATATAGGCTACAAGAATAATGATATCGCGGCAG
The DNA here is from genome assembly GCA_944389115.1 of uncultured Spirochaetaceae bacterium. Classification (GTDB taxonomy): domain Bacteria; phylum Spirochaetota; class Spirochaetia; order Sphaerochaetales; family Sphaerochaetaceae; genus Ornithospirochaeta. The sequence continues at coordinate 19,007 of CALXLE010000088.1, read as the reverse complement.
CGACAGGTTATTCGGATGTGCAGAACTTCTGCAGGATATTCACAAAATACTATGGAGTCTCTCCGCAGCAGTACAGAAAGAACTTCCTCAGAGGGCAGAATGCGTAAATCCGATATCCCTAGACTGTTTTTAAGGCATAGTCTGCCTATGATTGTCGTCGTGCTTGTGTTTGCCGTTTCAGTTATCGCGATTGCTGAAGGATTCGTGTCTCGGTCTAACTTCAATCAGGCGAGCCAGACGCTTTCCCAGGCTGCGGTATATTATGATTCAATACTCGAGGAGATCTCTGCCCTGAACCTTGTATTCAGTACAAATAATGATGCGATAAGGGCACTCCGGACTGTTACCGATATGAGAGCCGATTACAACACATACAATGAAATCAGGCTCGTTACCTCGTTCCTGACCGCTACAGTAAGCTCTCAGCGCTATATTGATGGCATATACATATTCATTCCGGAGCAGCCGGGGTTCATAGTCAGCGATGCAGGCCTTATAGCGCTTGAGACGTTCCCTGGCAGATCTTGGTTTTTTGATTATATTGCATCTCCTGAGATGCCGACACGCACCGAGATGCTTGAGAATGGGAGCGTTATCCGCATAAGCCAGCCCATACTCAACACAGTAGGAGAGTATGCGGGTGTTATTGCCATCGATCTGGATTCAGAGAATATAAAGGATGATTTTATATCATATTTTTCCTATAGAGATATGTACCTCACTGTCAGCAACAGCGAAGGGGCTATGCTTTTCACAACAATGCCTGAAGGAGGGGAATCCAACCTTGAGCACTTCTCCGGTGTAAGCGATGCCTATGGCTGGGTGTTCGACCTCTATATAGAGAAGGGGGAGCTATACAATCTGCCAAGGACGATCATTGTGCTTACGATCCTGCTGAGCACTGTGATCATCGCAATAGGCCTTCTTATGTCATACAGGATGAACAGGGAGGAGCGTGAATTCATGAATGTTCTTGTGGAGGGACTGTCTGGCAAGAATACCGCTGTCCAGCACACAGGCGGCTTCTATAGACAGCTTACGGTCTCCGTTGTTGATGAGTTCATGCGCAATGACTACCTCAAGCTTCAGAAGGAGGTCTCTGACTACCGTGCCCTGCAGATGCAGATCAATCCGCATTTTCTCTTCAATACCCTTGATAACATCTACTGGAAGACGATAAGACTTGCAGGCGGCGAGAATGATGCGAGCCATATGATCATGCTTCTTTCATCGCTCTTCAAGGCATCCCTTGCTGTCGATACGCTGGAGGGTATACCGCTATCGGATGAGCTTCAGCATGCAAGGGTCTATCTCCAGCTCCAGGACTACAGATTCCATGACAAGTTCAGATACAGTGAGAAGATCAGCTGTTCTACAGCTGTCAAAGTCCCGAATATGATGCTTCAGCCGATTCTGGAGAATGCAATCTCCCATGGGATGGTCGAAGGGGAGATTCTCAGCATAGAGCTTGAGGTGCATCAGAAGGATGGCATTCTCTATATCTCTGTCTCCGATGATGGCAAGCCTCTGTCTGCAGATGAGCTTGATAAACTCAATAGTCCGGAGGGAAGTGCTCTTATGAAGAGCAGGTCAATCGGTATAAGGAATATAAAAGACCGCCTCAGGATATTCTCGAGAGGCGGATCATCCATGGTAATCTCCTCCGATGGCATAAGGGGTGTCACCGTGAGGATAAGCATACCGCTCTAGTTCTTCATACCTGTTGTCGCAATACCTTCAACGAAGTACTTCTGTGCAGCGAAGAAGATGATGACAGGAGGAAGAATTGAGATCAGGGACATGGCCATGATCTGGTTCCAGTCAAATTCCGTAGCGATATCCATCGACATTCTCAGTCCCAGCGATACAGGGTATTTCACAACCGAGCTGACATAGATAAGAGTGTTGAGGAAGTCGTTCCATATCCATACGAACTGGAATACGATTGCAGAGAAAATCGCTGACTTGCAGAGCGGCAGCAGAATCTGTATGAGGATCCTGAAGCTGTTGCAGCCATCGAGCTTAGCTGACTCATCAAGCTCAAGCGGCAGCCCTCTGAAGAACTGTATGAACATGTAGTTGAAGAATGTCGTACAGCCTAGAAGCGCAGGAATCCAGAATGGCATATAGGAATCGAGCCATCCTAGCTGCTTGAAGTAAATGTATCTCGGGATGATGATGACCGTCGAAGGCAGCATCAGCGTCGAGAGCATGATTGCGAACCAGAACTTCTTCAGCGGGAAATCGAAGCGGGCAAAGCCGTATCCGATCAGAACGCCGGAGATGACGGTGAAGAGGACTGTTGGGAGAACAAGCTCGAATGAGTTGATGAGATAGGTAGAGAAACCATATCTTCCTGTTCCTTCCCAGCCAGCCTTGAATGCCCCGAATACAGGTTCCTTCGGAAGGAGACCGACCGTGCTGAATATCTCGGCATTGCTCTTGAATGATGCACCGACCATCCAGAGCAGAGGATAAATCATCACATACGCAAGCACAATGAGGATGACGTATGAGATTATAAGCGAACTGTGTTTCTTCTTAAGCATAATCATTCATCTCCATAGTGCACGTGAAGTTCTGAGAACTTGAATATGACGAGTGTGAACGCAATGATGATTGCGAAGAGTATCCATGAAAGCGCAGAAGCATATCCCATATGGAAGAACTCGAATCCTGTTTCATAGAGCATGAGGCCATAGAGATAAGTCGACTTCAGCGGACCTCCGTTCGTGATGACATATGCAGGAGTGAATTCCTGGAATGCATTGATCATCTGCATGACAACGTTGAAGAGAACGATAGGGGAAAGCTCCGGGAGGGTTATCGAGAAGAATCTCCTGAGCTTGCTTGCGCCATCGATCTCTGCAGCTTCGTAATATGTCACAGGAATCTGCTTGATGCCTGCGAGGAATAGAAGCATGGAGGATCCGAACTGCCATATTGTTACAAGGCTTATCGTTCCAAGCGCATATTTGGGATCTCCAAGCCAGTTCGGTCCCTGGATCCCGATTACGGAGAGCAGGTTGTTGATGACACCTCCCTCCATGAAGAGGTATCTCCACAGAACGGAGATAGCTACGCTTCCGCCAAGGATGGACGGTATGTAATACAGTGTTCTGAAGATATTTATCGCTCTCAGCTTCTGCGAGAGGATGAGCGCGATTATAAGCGCGAAAATGATCTTACCTGGTACTGCTATGAGAACATATTCAAATGTGACTTTCAGAGAAAGCAGGAAGTCCGGATCCTTGAATATATCCGCATAGTTTCTGATTCCGATGAAATCGGCACCGCCGATCATCTCGAAATCCGTGAACGAATACCAGAATGAGGTTACAAGCGGGGCAAGCTGCAGCGCAAAGAATCCTAAAAGCCAGATTCCGATATATGCATAGCCCTCGAACCTCTTAAGGGTTTTGTTTTTCATATGTCCCCCTATCTAGGTCGGCAGAGCCGCATTTTTTGCGGCCCTGCGAGGTTTTTTATATCCGATTGTATTAGATAGACTACAGGCGTGAAAGTGTGCTCTCGAGCGATGTTACCATGCTCTCAGCTGCTTCTCTTGCAGTTGTTCTGCCGTATCCGAATTCGTCGATGACCTGCTGCATTGTGTCGATGACCTCAGAGTTCATCTGCCAGGTTGACTGCGGCTTTCCTGCCTGTGCAATACCTTCGTTTGTTGCAGTTACTGTGAGTTCGGAGAGAACGTTCGCATCCTCAAGGACCTTGAGAGCCTTTGATGAGGATGGGATTCCTCTTGCTGTTCCAAGGATAGCTGCTGCCTCTTCGTCATTGACCATATACTCAAGAAGCTTGAGAGACTCTGTGACGCTTGCTGAGTTGCTTGCCACAACATAGAGCTGGGAAGGTCTCATAAGGACGCCGGTATCAACAGCGTTCTCCATTACAGGGAACTGTGTCGTTTCCATATCCCTCTGGCCGATATCCTTATCCATCGAGCTTACCCATGACCAGCATGCTGCATACTTTCCATTGATCCAGTTCGGATCCTCGTTCAGCCTCTGATAGAAGAGGGATGTCTGGGAGTATGGAGGAATGATGCCATTGTCATAGAGAGCCTGGATGTAATTGAATGCCTGCTCAGCCTGATCTGCTGTGAAGAGGAGCTCCTTGTCCGGTCCTACGACTCCGCCAGCAATCTGAGCCATAAGGACTTCAAACCAGAATCTCACGTGGTCAGGAGTTGCTGCGAGGAGGTACTTTGATGGATCCTTCTCGTGGATCTTCTTTCCTTCGGAGATGAGGTTCTCCCATGTCCACTGGATCTCAGGATCGATACCTGCATCAGCGAGCATGTTCTTATCGATAACGAGGGTGTTCACATTGACTCCGGTAGGAAGTGCCATGAGCTTGCCTTCGTATGTGCAGTATCCATCGAGGAATGCCTTATCGAATGTCGATGTGTCTACGATTGAGGGATCGATCTCTGCGAATACATCGCCCCTTGAGCAGAGCTCATTGAACCAAGGCTGGTCAATCTGGATAAGGTCAGGAGCTGTGCCGCCTGCAAGCTGTGTGACTATCCTCTGATAGTAGCCGTCCCAGCCAGCATACTCACCCTCTACACTGATACCGGTTCTTTCGGTATATTTATCAAGTGCTGCGAGCGTAGGCGTGTGCCTTGTGTCGCCGCCCCACCAGAGCATTCTGAGTGTAAGATCTTCAGGATTAGCTTCCTTTGAGCCTCCTGCGAATACCATGGAACATACCATGAGTACGGTAATCATTATTGCTAAAGCTTTTTTCATATTACCTCCGATGGATTAATTCTCTGATGGTATTTCAGAGCTGAATAGATGTTTTTTCTTGATAATCATTATCTTTTTTTGACTTTCTTTTCAAAAAATAATGGATTTACAGCACCTGTTGAGTCACTTAGCATTCATGCTATGAGAATAATCGATGCGCATGCACACGCGTTCAGGACTCTTGCTGGGTTCGGTGCGGATGGAGAGCTTAGGGCTATAGGGAATGGCAAGGCCATGTGGGCCACTGGCAATATAGCGGATATCGTCCCTGAGGGGTATGGTGACAGGGATTTCACTGCAGAATCACTGCTCAGGCTGATGGACGAGAACGGAATCGAGAAGGCTGTGCTTCTTCAGGGCGGGCTTCTTGGCTTTGATAACCATTATCTTTATGAGGTGAAGGGTAGATATCCTGAGAGATTTCAGGCAGCAGCGACACTTGATCCGTTCTGCAGAAGCCATGAGAGGATTCTCCGCCATCTCATCGATGATCTTGGATTCACGGTCTTCAAGTTCGAGATGTCAACAGGCTGCGGAATAATGGGTGAGCATCCTGACTTTCCGCTTGATGCTCCTTTCATGATGGATATCTATAGGGAGATTGCGAAGATAGGCGGAGTCGTGGCCTTCGATCTTGGCAGTCCCGGGGATGGCAGCAACCAGCCTGAAGCTGTGAGGCACATAGCAGATAGCTTTCCTGATATGAAAATCGCTGTATGCCATCTTATGAGCCCGAGGAAGAACCATAAGGAGCAGCTTATAAAGGGGCTGACTGTCATGAACAGGGAGAATATCTATTTCGATCTCGCGGCACTTCACTGGAAGGTGAGACCGGAGGAGTATCCATTCCCGACAGCACAGGAGTTCATACGTATCGCTCTGGATATCATAGGGGCTGATAGGCTGATGTGGGGAACAGATGTGCCGACTACGATAGCGCGTCCTGGCCTGACTATTCAGATGCTCATCGACTATATAAAGGATGCTGCCCCTGCCGATTCTGTGGACAGGATATTCTACAGCAATGCTGAGAGTTTGTACTTTGGAGGGAAATAATGATATTCAACGTATTCGATTACGGAGCAAAAGGAGACGGCAGGACCAATGATGCTGCTGCTATACAGAAGGCTATCGATGAATGCTCGGATAAGGGAGGCACGGTGCTTCTTCCGGGAGGATACACATTCAGGTCGGGAAGTATTGTCCTTAAGAGCAATACCGAGCTCCACCTAGAGAATGGAGCTGTCCTCAAGGCTTCTGATGACATGGAGGATTTCAACCTTTTCTCTGAAGCTAGGCAGGAGGCCGGGCTGGATGTCCCAACCTATGAGAACTGTGATTACGAAGGACGGCCCAAGCTCTTCTTCCTCTATGCCTGCTCTGCAGACAATGTAAGGATCACAGGATCCGGAACGATAGACGGAAATGAGGAAATATACTACGGAAAGATCACAAAATGGCATATAGATGGCTCTTTCTATCCGAGAATGCCTCTTTTCTATCTTGAGGATATCCATAACCTGACGATAAAGGATGTGACACTTACGCACAGCGCATTCTGGACTGTCCATATGATAGGCTGCCGCGATGTACTGATTGATGGAATACGCATCTACAACAATACGCGTCTTGCCAATTCCGATGGCATCGATCCCGACCACTGCCAGAACGTCAGGATTGCGAACTGCTTCATCGAGGGAGCAGATGACTGTATTGTATTCAAGAATACCGAGAGCGCGAAGAAGTACGGTCCTTGTCAGAATATCACGGTATCGAACTGCATATTGTCCTCTACAAGCGCTGCTGTGAAGTTCGGGTCCGAAAGCACGATGCTATTCAGGAACATCGTTGTTAATGGCTGTGTGATACGCGGAACAAACCGCGGAATATCGCTCCAGCTTCGCGATGAGGGCTCCATTGAGAACTGCATATTCTCGAATATCTCAATAGAGACGAGGATGTTCTCATCTGAGCACTGGTGGGGCAAGGCAGAGCCGATTGCAATCACAGCTGTCCCCAGACGGGAGGATACGAAGATAGGGCATGTGAAGAATCTTGTATTCATGAATATCATGGCGGATACGGAAAATGGCATAACCGTATATGGTACGACGGATGCTGATGGTAAGCCTAATATCTCGGGTCTCCGCTTCGAGAATATCTCAATCGATATGAGCTGGAAGACAAGGTGGCCGAAGAATCTCCATGATCTTAGACCTTACCATGGCAAGTCCATCATCGAGAGTCCTCTGGCCGCTATCTATATGCGCAATGCGGAAGGGATATCATTCAGCAATTTCAGATGGAATGCCGATGAGAGGATAAGCGCTGAGATGGGACCGGCTTTCGATATAGAAGACTCTGAGAACATCACAGGACTGAACTGATGGCTGAGGGAGCTGCGGCTCCCTCTTTTTCTCACATCTGCGAAGGCATCGTAAGCGTCTTCTCATTCAACTCATCTACAAGTGCTCTCAAGACGCCTCTTGTCCGTACTTTCTGCAGTGGGGACAGCTCCTGGAATGTTGAATCGATGAATGTGAAGATGATCATCTCAAGGGATCTGAACTCTCTTTCATCAAGCGGGAATCTCAGCGAAGAGAATACGTTGTCGATATCCCTGGAGTAGAGGATCCCATGGTTTGGATATGTGAACGCTATTGTCGGATTGTTCAGCACATCCTGATCCAGCGAAGCCGTGAAAGCCACAGCCATTGAGTCCTCAGGGGATGTCATCAATGCTCCGACAGACCTGAAGAACTGGCAATTCTTGTCGGTGAATGCGATACGTACCCTCGATATCATGCTCTGTGGAGGCAGTACTATAGTTCCGTTCCTGTCAAGAAGCCTTGTGAGCTGCAGCCATCTTGAATGAAGCCTCTTCTTCTTTATGATCCTCACCTCGACATTCGCATCAAGCGCGACGAGCGTTCCAGGGAATGATGTCGTGAGCTCCTTGGTGCATATGGCGCCTCCGATTGTTGCCCGGCGCGTGATCAGCCTGGAGCCTATCTCCATGATATTATCCGTAAGAACCTTCGGCAGAACCGCTTTTCCTGCGCTCATCACCTCGTCAAGCGTTACCATCGCTCCGAATTCGGCGAATCTGTCATTCCTCTGGAACCTATGGAGTTCTTCAATCTCTCCAAGGTATATCACTTCGGCATTCATCACCTTTGATGGATATGCATCAGGGCGTGTCATGATGAATGTCCCTCCAGCCCACAGCGTTGATGAGGGGTAGTGGGTTATGATTGAGGAATACTCCGCCATATTGTGCGGGGTATGGATGTTTGGAGAGCTAAGACCTTCGTACACGTCTCTTCCTCCTTATATCTATGCCCTTGAGGACAATTTTCACAGCATCCTCTGGATCGAGGCAATGGCATCGTATTATCGAAAGCTCCTTGAGTATCTCGTCGGGTTCTGATACCCCATCAGAAATCAGCGATTCGAAGATCATTGTCTTTGATTCATAGCAATCAGGGCATGGAGCGGCTCCAACAGCCTCATAGGCTTTCTCTATATCCCTCATTCCCCGGGTCTTCTGGAAGCCCTCGAATGTTATAATCTCCTTGCCCCTTATCTCGAAGGCCGGTACCATGCAGCTCAGCATCGGCTTGCCATCTACAAGAACTGCGCAGAGTCCGCACATCTGTCCATTGCAGTGGTTTACAGCAGATCCATCTCCTATATTCTCGGAAAGTATGAGCGAGAGAGGCTTGTTGGAGTTCAGGGAGAGTGTCAGAGTCCTGCCATCTATGGAACAGTCTATCTTCATGGCTTTCCTCCTTTGCCGAATACCTCTTCAAGATTCCTTGCAGATATGGGCAGTACCGCAGCCTCCTTGCCACCTGCCTGATACAGCGCATTGGCAAGTGCTCCCTCTGTAAGTGCCCGGACAAGCTCGCCAACCGCAGCCACCGGACCTTCGGCTCCAGTTGCGTTTATTGTGATATGCATCCTGAAATCGAGAGGGATTGCAACCCCGTTCTCTGAAAGCGAGGTAAGGAAGGCTCTTTTCACAGAACCAAGCAGCGTGGATTCATCGAGGATCTCAGGGAAGGTGAGAACAGCCCAGAGCTCTGTCACGACAGGGGTGTAATCACTCTCGCTTATCATGATTTCGCAGATAGCCGTACCACAGCCTGCATTTTCGAATTCACAGGGATAATATGTATTCTCGGCATCGAATCTGAGAGATACAGGAAGAGCCTCGCTTTCCTTCAGGACGGCAAGATTCTTTGCCGCGCTGTCAAGCTGGGAGGTGAATGAGGCTGTTATCCTTGAAAGGACATCTGGGCCTGTATCGGCAGTCTCCCCCGAGTAATCGAGGAACATGACATGCTCGGGATGGCCTGGTATGATCCTGTCAGATATTATCTTCTTCCATTTCTTCATTATCCCAGGATGGCAGAGTGCCGATGTATTAACTGTGACATTGCCCTTCTGGGTGAATGTCATTACAGCGCTGAATCCGGATTTCTTCGAGAAACCGGTAGAGAATCCAGATATTCCGGATCCTGTTGCCATGCCTATGCCGCGGATGTATCCAAGAAGCGAGAAATCTCCTTTCTGGAACATATTCGCTGACCATTTTCGTTCGTAGGTGCTTGCCTGCACAGCTTTCGCGGCGGTTTCCTTCTGCTCCTCTAGTTCGAAACCTGGAAGGTAGTCTGTGAATTTGCGCTTCTCCTTCTCCATAGAAAGCCTGTATTGATATGGAGTCATGGATGCCTCTTCCGCAAGCCTTGAGATATGGAACTCGGTAGAGGCAAGGGCTTCGCTGTATCCAAGGGAACCTGCGAACGATGCAGGGTAGCGTTCTGATGTCTTTACCGATACAGTAGCCTTGAACTCCTTCAGGGGATATGGAGGTATCAGTCCTGCCATTGCCTGTCTCTGATACTCTTCCGGCATGATAGGATATGCTCCCATATCGATGGACATGGAGACTGTCTCAGAAAGAGGCTTTCCTTCCTCATCGGTCAGTGTCGACCGTTTGACTTCTATGCCAGGTCTTGAGAATACTGCAGCATCCCTTATCTCTGTCGGAAGCCCTGTCTTTATCGCAGCAGTGGCAGCCAGCGCTGCAAGAACTGCAGGGGCTGTAAGGTACTCATCATGCTTCGATGCATATCGCGCAGGATGGACATGGATATTCTTCCTTGGATAGCCAGTTGCTTCCGATACAGCGGAGCGCACAAGCTCCATCCATTCGCATGGAGCTTCGATATGGAGGTTGGCGTTATCCATCCATGCAGTCACCGTATAGTTTCTCAGAGAGGGCTCTGCAATGTGCCTGAGCCTGAACTCTGTCTCTGCTGTTCTGTATTTCTTCTCCCCATCTTCCTGCGGAGTGAATTCGCCCCATCCATATTCAAGGGCCGAAGGCAGCTCTGCAGTCTCCACTGCTGCATTCTCCGCTTTCTCTGTCTCTATCTTAAGCTCCCTTCTCATTATCTCCGCACTTTCATAGTCCGGAGCAAAGAGGGCCATTATGATCTCTCTTGGAAATGCTGTTCTTTCCGCTGCCATGAGGGGGAAGGGCCTATCCAGGATATGGATTGTATTCGACCCCGGCAGATCAGAAGCTGTGAGAAACAGGTATCTGGAATCCGTTTCCGGCTTCTTGATCTCCTTTACATGCAATGCCTCCTCTCCGGCCCGTATGAGGATGCCGCAGCGCATGTTATAACGCGAGAAGTTCTTTCGCTCTGCCATGTTCTGAGATTACCATCAGCAAACTCTTTCAGCAAGGGATTCATGGCATAGCCTGCTTCTTCCCTGTCCGCGTACAGTATTTTATAATCTGTTCCATGGGCATAAAGGAAGAAATAGACAAGCTTACCGCTGATCTTAAGGTTTATCAGGATAAATACTACAAGGAAGGGATTTCGCTTATATCGGACAGCGAGTACGACCGGCTGTCTGATAGACTGTCCGAGCTGGAAAAGGCACATCCAGAGCTGATGCACCCCGATTCCCCGACGAAGCGCATAGGCTCCGATCTTACCAATGATTTCCCGGAAGTGAGGCACACAATCCCTGTGCTGTCCCTTGATAAAGCCTATTCCGGAGAGGCCGTATCTGAATTTTTCTCCAGATCGATTGCAAAGGAGGGAGGTTCTCTCTCGTTCGCTGCAGAGGAGAAGATCGATGGTATCTCCATGGTCCTGTATTACGAGGATGGCATCCTCGTGCGGGCCGTGACACGTGGCAATGGCATTATCGGGAATGATGTCACCTCGAATATAATGACAATACACAGCGTGCCTCTATCCATCCCAGAGAAGATAGACATCGCAGTCCGCGGTGAGGTCTATATAAGCAAAGAAGGCTTCAGGAAATTCAATGAGGCGGAGACAGATGATGCTAAGAAGGCTGCAAATCCGCGCAATCTCGCAGCAGGGGCTGTAAGAAGGCAGAAATCGATTGAGGCAAGCCAGGTTCCCCTTGATATCTTCTGTTACGAGGGATTCTGGGGCGATAAAGCGCAGACTCCAGCCGATCATCTCCATATACTTTCAAAGCTCAAGGAATTCGGGTTCAGGATCAATCCGCATCTTGCATTCTTTGATTCCACAAAGGAGCTTGCGGCTGAAAAGCTGAAGAACGCAGGATTGGAGGGCGAGGCTTACGCTTTCTCTGATATCTCGGAATTCGTGAAGGAGAAGACCGCGGAGAGGGGCAGTCTCGGGTACGAGATCGATGGACTGGTATTCAAGATCAATGAGCTTGATGTACGCGATAGATTCGGCTATACGGAGCACCATCCGAGATGGGCTATCGCATATAAGTTCGAATCTCCGCAGGCGGAGGCAAAGCTTCTTGGCATAACTGTACAGGTGGGAAGGACCGGACGCATAACCCCTGTTGCAGAGATCTCTCCGACAAAGCTCGGAGGTTCCACGATCAGGAGGGCAACGCTGCATAACCAGGAGTATATCGATGAGCTTGAGCTTGCGATCGGTGATACCGTATCCATTTCAAAGCGTGGCGATGTCATTCCTGCAGTTGAGAATGTCATTGAGAAGAATGATGAGGGCAATACTACATACAGGATTCCTCCTGCATGCCCGTGCTGCGGCACTGAACTTGTGCAGATAGGTGGGCTTCAGTACTGTCCTGAGTATACATGTCCAGATCAGGTGAAGGGGAGGATATCATTCTTCGCATCATCGGATCAGATGGATATCGATACCCTTGGCCCTAAGACTGTCGAGGTGCTTTATGAGGCAGGGCTTCTGAGAAGCATCGAGGATATCTACACAGCCGATTTCACAAAGGCGGCAGGTCTGCCGGGAATGGGAGAGAAGAGTATATCGCTTCTCATCAAGGGCGTGGAGGAAAGCAGGAATAGGCCCTATGCTGTCGTTCTTTCCTCTCTTGGGGTTGCGGATATTGGCAAGAAAAGCGCAGAGCTCCTTTCTTCCAACGGCTTCGGTTCTATTGATAGGATACTCGAGGTCTCAGATAGTGGTGATACCTCAGCCCTGACTGCTATTCCATCCATCGGAGAGGTCACCGCAGAGAGCATAATCGAGGCTTTCAGGTCGCCTCGGCTGCGCAGGACAATAGAGGTCCTGAAAGAGCATGGCCTTCATCTTGATTCCAGCATGGATGAAGAGGAGGAGAAAGCCGATCAGGTGCTTTCGGGACAGGTCTGGTGCATCACCGGCTCATTCGATAACTTCAATCCACGCTCGCTTGCGCTTAAGGAGATTGAGAAGCGGGGTGGGCGCACTGTCTCCTCCGTCACATCGAAGACAACCCATCTCCTTGCAGGCAAAGGGGGCGGATCAAAGAGAGCTGAGGCTGAGAGGCTCGGTGTCACTATTGTCGATGAGGAGGAGTTCCTCCAGATCATCGGGGAAAAGCAGGCTGGATCCTCTTCGGAAGATGCCCAGCTGACGCTTTTCTGAAAATGTTATATAAGAGTGGGCGGAGGATGACGTTTATGAACAGCCTTGCTATTGAGCTTAATGAGATCCTTAAGGATTCTGTTGCTTATGGTTTTCTTTCCCCGATAGGGAAGAGGATGTATTTCCCGAAAGGTATCGTCGCACAGAGTGATGAGGCAAAGGAGAAGGCAAAGCGCTTCAATGCAACTGTCGGTCTCGCGACGAGCAAGGGCGAGCCTTTCTATCTCTCTGACATCTATTCATCTTTCAAAGATGGCATCTTCAGGCCTTCACAGATCTTTTCCTATGCGCCGGGTGGCGGCAACAAGGAGCTGAGGGCTCTGTGGAAGGATATGATGATCAGAAAGAATCCTCATCTTTCAGGCAAGAAGACATCGACACCGATAGTCACAGGCGGGCTTACTCATGCAATAAGCCTTATTGCAGATCTTTTCGTATCTCCGGGTTCAGAGGTCGTATGCCCTGATCTTTTCTGGGACAACTACGATCTCATCTTCACCGATCTTGCCGATGCGAAGCTGAAGCTCTTTCCGTTCTATGATGGCAATGGCGGCTTCAATGTTGATGGCATGAAGAAGGCTCTTGAGGAGACAGAAGGCGATTATGCCCGCATAATCCTCAACTTCCCGAATAATCCGACGGGATACACTCCTTCCAGGGAAGAGGCACTCAGAATCGTCGATGCAGTAAAGGCAGTCGCTGATACAGGCAAGAAGATCATGGTCATCTCCGATGATGCGTATTTCGGCCTTTTCTTTGAGAATGATACGGAGAAGGAGTCGCTTTTCTCCTATTTCGCAGATGCTCATGAGAACATCTTCGCAATCAAGGGCGATGCTGCAACCAAGGAGGAGATGGTCTGGGGCTTCAGGGTTGGTTTCCTGACATATGCCTCAAAGGGCTTTACAGATGCTCATATCGATGCTCTCACGAAAAAGACACTCGGTGCGATAAGGTGCACGGTATCCAACTGCGATATGCCTGGACAGAGCCTCATACTCAATGCAATGAGGAACGGCAAGTCTTATGAAGCGGACAAGGCAGCGCTCTTTGATGAGATGTCAAAGCGCTACAAGGCAGTTCATGTCGCTGTTTCAAAGCACGATGGAGACCGCTTCCTTACGCCATATCCTTTCAATTCTGGTTATTTCATGGCATTCAGCACGAATGGGCGTGATGCGGAGGATTTGAGAAGATATCTTCTTGATAAGTATCAGATCGGTGCGATAAACATCATGGGAAGGACTCTTCGTCTTGCATACTGCTCTGTTGAGCTTGAAGGTCTGACCGAACTGGTTGATACTATCTACAAGGCGGCCGAGGAGTTATGGAGCTGAGTACGAAGCTGTATATTCTCGATGATGATGGCAATAAGTTCATGGGAGCAGGTGTCCTGTGGCTTCTGGAGGGAATAAGGGAAACGGGTTCCCTCCTCGCAGCATCGGATAGAATGGGGCTATCGTACTCCAAGGCGCGTGGCATGCTTGAGCATATCGAGCAGGCCACAGGCCATAGCATGATCGATCGCCGTAAGGGCGGTGCTGACAGGAAAGGTGCTGTTCTTACGCCATATGCAGAGAGATACATCCTTCTGTACAGAAAGTTCCAGGAGGATGCCAAGAATGATGCAGAGCGGCGATTCAGGGAATTCCTGAATAACCTTGATACACTGGAGGCTGATTATGGGCGGCAAGACGACACAACAGTATGATTTCACGATTGACAGGCTTGGGGAGGCAAAGCTCAATTCTCCCATCAGGATGTCCAAAAGCGGCGGCGATGGTGTCGCAGACTACGTAAAGGACACCGACAGGATCCTGTATTCAATAGAGACAGAGGAGGTTGACGGCAACGTCCGCCCTGTCCATTCCGATACGCTTGAGCTGGCCGGACCAAGGGAGAAGATCTATTTCAACCCCGCGCATGTCCATGCTGCTATCTGCACATGCGGCGGTCTCTGCCCTGGTCTGAATAATGTCATACGTTCCGTCGTAAGATGTCTTTGGTACCGCTATGGTGTCAGGAGGATCTCCGGAGTCCAGTATGGCTACCTTGGCCTTCTTGAGAATTCGCCATGGCCGCTTCTCCCACTGGATCCGGATGTTGTTGATGATATCCAGGAGAAGGGCGGTACAATACTCGGATCTGCCAGAGGCGGTGGAAAGCAGGTAGAGGAGATTGTCGATTCGCTCGAGAGGCTGAATATAAATATCCTTATATCCATCGGCGGTGATGGAACGCTCCGCGGTGCCTATGATATAGGGGAGGAGATCAAGAGAAGAGGTCTGAAGATCGCTGTCGTAGGCGTTCCTAAGACTATTGATAACGACCTCTCATTCATCGATGATTCCTTCGGTTTCGATACCGCTGTCTCAATGGCTGTTCCTAGCATCAGGTGCGCACATGTCGAGGCAAAGGGCGCTATCAACGGTATAGGACTTGTGAAGGTCATGGGCCGTGAATCAGGATTCATCGCGGCATCTGCTTCGCTTGCGCAGTCCGATGTCAATTTCTGCCTTATCCCGGAGTCTCCGTTCGATCTTGATGGTCCTAATGGACTCCTTGAGAATATCAAGAGGAGAATCCTTGAGAGAGGACACGCTGTCATACTCGTTGCAGAGGGAGCAGGACAGGAGTTCGCTCCTCCTACAGGTGAGACCGATGCTTCAGGGAATATCAAGTACCATGATATCGGAATATTCCTCAAGAACAGGATAAAGGAGTTCTTTGCCGAGCAGGGTATAACGACGTCAATCAAGTACATCGATCCGTCATATATCATCAGATCAGCTCCGGCGAACAGCTATGATTCCATCTACTGCGCCAGAATCGGTGCTCATGCTGTCCATGCTGCGATGGCTGGAAAGACTCAGTGCATTGCGTCCCGCGTGAACAATCAGTATGTCTATGTTCCTATCAAGGTCGCTGTCTCAAAGCGCAGCCATGTTGATACAGAGGGATCTCTCTGGAGAGACGTCCTTGAGAATACAAGACAGCCATTCAGCATGAAGAATTAAGGTGCGGGGCATGCAGAAAGAGCCTACATTCACACTCCGGCTTTCTGAGCTTGATAAGGTGCTGATGGGATCGAATCCATATTTCCGCATCATCCCTTTGAGGATAACCATGGAGTTCAGAAGCCTGTCGGCTGACCAGCTTCGTGATATGCGGGAGTATGCCGATGCGGAAGATGGCAGGATCGAAAGATGGGTCCTTGTTCCATCTGCCATGCCTCTTTCTGTGCTTGCCTATACGATTGATAGGGCGTTTGGCCTTATACCATCGCCCCAGTCATCATCGTTTCTCCTCCCCGATGATATCCTCAGCATCCATGCGCCTGATGTGGCATCATTGCTCTCCCTTGGTGGGCTGATGTTCTTCCTGCCTGTGGATGATGAGTATCTGAACAGTGTCTATGAGGAATCGATCCACTATGAGAATTTCATTGCCGCTTATCCTTATGATTTTCCCTCCTTGTCCTACAAGGCAGCCCAGAGGGAGATAGCCAGGATCTTCGGCAAGGTCATGACTGAAGGCTTTGAGTATATGGGAAGGCATTATCAGCTATCGGAGCTTCCTGTTGAGAACAAGGTGCTTCATGCGCTGATGAGTGCTGTAAGGTTTCCAATAACTGCGGAAATCAATCCAGCCCTTCCTGTTTCGTATGTGATTGCACCTGAAGGGCAGAAGCTCCCTTCAAAAGAAGAGACGAGGAAAGCTCTTGACAAGGAGCATCTCAATCCATTCGGGCGCGGCGCACGTCCTTTTACCCATACGCTTATATTCGAGCATCTTTCAACAGCTCCTGAAGACAGGGGAGAGGGCTTCTGGTTCTCGATAACGAGGCCTCATGATGTCAGAGAGATAATCAATGATGGCTATCTGCGCTTCAGCGATTATCTCAATTCTATGGCATATATCCAGCGCGAGCTTCTTCCCGACTGTATTGCAAAGAAGGGCTATGATCTCTTTGGAGAGACCGAGAAGGATTACTATTCATTCATAATGAATCTCCATGGTCCGGACAGAGTCAGCTACAGAGCGCTTGCGGATGCAGCGGGGTGGAGAGAGCCGAATCCTGATGCAAAGAAGATTCTCAGGTAAGAACGTTTATTCTTATTCATGCCAAAGATTAAGAGCGATAGGTTTTTATTTTCCGTGATAATTACAATACTGGTTGTCGTATCTGTATACATGGCTAGGGTTTATAAACCTGCCATGTAGGACAAGGTCTTTATTACGGGGTAATTTAGCCTGATATTTAGCTCGGAATCAAATTCCGACTATTTCACATAAGCCCTTGGAGGTAAAGCAAGTAAGGACATACTGGTGATGTAAAACTTCCGAGTGCTTTTTGATTATGTGATAGAAGGTTACAAAAAAGTAAGAAATATATTTGTATTGAATAAAAGGCTGCGGTAAGCTTTGTTGCTTTCCACAGCCTTTAAATTAACTATTATGTATTGTATATGAAATTAATTTCCGCTGTTTTTTCAGGGAGCCCGCTAATATTCTGCGACGGATCATTTTCGTAAATTTTATCACTTCTATACGTTCCTACAAATCCGTTGCAGAATGGTTGCCATTCCGTATTCTCCGCAAATGGATAATTTATTGAAATATTCTTGACGGTTGTCGTGCCTTCTATTGTTAACAGTGTACCAGCCTGGCTTGCTGCTTCTGAAGTCTGACCATCGGATCCAATTGAACCAGCTATCGCTCCCATGGATTTAGCCCAGGTGTCATCCGTTGTGCTGAGGGTAACGTTTTCAATGGTACAGTTTCTAACAATAGTTTTAAATATATTTCCAGCGATTCCGCCTACTGACTGTAAATATCCAGAAAGATTCATGTTTTTGACAGATGCATTTTCTATAACGCTATCTGTTGAAGAATATTCAGCACCGATGATTCCTCCAACAAAAGAAACAGGACTTGCTGCTGTTGCTTTGATAAGGCTTCCGGTCTTACCTATTACAGAACAATTTTCAATATTGATTGAACTACCTGCTTCACTTCTTCCTATTAATCCTCCAAGATTCATATATCCTTCAAAGCTGATGTCTCCAGAGATATGAATATTATTCAATATGACAGGATTCTGATTGGTGGAGGAAGAGGGAACATAGCCTGCAATTATACCTGTGAATGCATTTGCTTCGATTGATACATTTTCGATATTAAGATTTTTTATAGTCGCACCTGGCTCAAGAATTCCGAACAATCCCTTGAATGAGTTTATAGGTGTAAACCAACGAGTATTATTCGCTTGTATGCTTAAATTCCTGATTGTTTTTCCTTGTCCATCAAAGATTCCTTTAAATCCATTGAAGTCATTATCAGTAGAACTGAATACTAATGATTCATCCCTTTTTGATTCAATCTCTGTATTTGAAAGTTTACCAATAGGTGTCCATGCAATATTTCCCAGATTGATATCCTCTTGCAGTTTTATTGTTACTCCATCGAAAGAGACTCCGCTATTTACAAGGGATGCAAGTCCACTAAGTTCATCCGCAGTTGATATTGAATAGGAATCCTGTGGAGCGTCCGGATTGTACCAAGATGTATTGGAACCACCTTTCCAAGGGCCTTCAATGACAGTTGTTACATCATAAATAGTTATTTTTGAGCCTTGATTGATTCCAATAGTTGTGATTGATCCGTAACTGAAAGTGAATGATCCATCATCATTATTTCTTATGGAGATTCTTCCTGTCGTATTACCAGAAAACGATATTTCAACATTGATAGGAGTGGAATCCGCCATTGTAATTTTAAGCGGCTCGAGTGTTGTTGCAGTAAAGTTCTTTAGAGTGATGCTCGTACCAGCTGCATTCCCATTTTCAGTATCAAACGCAATTTGGATACAGCCTGAGTCAATGATGAATCCATCTTGCTCGTATCCTCCTGTGAATGTTGCTGTGACAACGTATTTATTGTAATTGATGGATTGAGCGGAAGAAGTCCTTGTCCATTCTGTTGTTATACCTTTTGTGGTTGTTTTTGCCTTGATGATCGTTTCTGTCAGCTTTGAGAGATCAAGATTCTCTCCGATTTCCTCAGCTTTATTTATAGCTTCTTCTGTACTGTCATTTCCATTTGAATCTTCCCAAAAAAAAGGGGGTAATGAGTAGTTGTAATTTGGTTTACATGAAGTAGTGAGTACAACGGCTCAGGAGAGCCAGTGCGCCGATTCATGCTGAGCCAGGCACCGAACTCCACTGAGCCATCCACCGAATCAGACTGAGCCAGTCAGACAACAGAATCATGGCCGCTCAAAGTGCGTCTTCCGCATATCTTCGCCCTC
>CALXLE010000087.1 GCA_944389115.1 uncultured Spirochaetaceae bacterium | reverse complement strand
GAAGCTTCTGGGAATGATCACGAACGGAGGACTGCCATCACTCTGCCGCCAGAGCGTCACATCGGTCGCCATGATATGCCTGAACAACGCGGCCCTTCCCTTCGGCGATGCCGCGATAGCCGCCATGGCAATCGTGAATAAGATAGGAAACTTCACCAACTCGGTCCTGATCGGAGTCGGCCAGGGCTTCCAGCCGGTATGCGGCTACAACTATGGAGCCGGACTCTATAGGCGGGTCAAGGAAGGATTCTGGTTCTGCGTAAAGCTTATGTCAGCAGTCCTTCTGGTCCTCGCGGTCATAGAGTACATCTGGGCCTCCCCGATAGTAGGCTTCTTCCGGCGAGGGGATGCGGAGGTCATAGAGATCGGAAACATAGCGCTGAGGCTCAGATGCTTCACGCTCGTATTCTCATCATGGATCACTATAAGCAACATGCTGCTGCAGACGACAGGGAAGATGTGGCGAGCCTCGATACTGGGCTTTGCCCGCCAGGGGATCATACTCATACCGATAGTCTGGATACTGCCTCCCCTCATCGGCATCTGGGGCATACAGATAGCCCAGCCGCTTGCAGACCTCGTGACATTCCTCATGTCCGTACCGATGACCATGGTAGTCATAAGGGCGATGAATGAGGGAGTGAAGCAGGAAGAAGGCATATTCAGGAAAGCCTGAAAGTGCATCACATCATCATACCGCGGACATAGAACAACAAAACCTGATTACGAACCGGCATAAACGCATGCAACCACTGACTACGCTCAGCCATCGCATCAGATTGAAGGCCGCCGCAGAATTAGCGACGGCCTCAACAGAATAATAAGTCAAGCTGACAATGAGATTATTCTATTGCTTCCGCAATCCTATCGGAAAGTCCTTCAGACAACTCAGGAAATGACGCTATAGCCTTTACTGCAGCATCAGCCATTGCAACCTTGTCGGACTCTGATGGATAAATGAATGTAACACCTTCAGACGTCATCTTGTCGATATACTCCTGCTGAAGCTCAAGCCCTTTCTCTGCATAAAGCCGGCTATACTTCTCAAATGTTTCCACGAGTATCTTCTGATTTTCCTCAGAAAGGCTATTCCATACAGCCGAACTCATAGACCATACAGCAGGAGCAAGCGAATGCTCAGACATGAATACATACTTTCCTACTTCTTGAAGAGAATACGAATACAGCCCAGATATGCCAGCCTCTGCCCCATCAATCATACCTTGCTGCATACTCGTATAGACATCCGAGAAGGCCATTGACATCGTAGATGCATCAAGAGCAGAAAAGAATGCATCCATTGCAGCTCCGGGTATCCTGATCTTGAATCCCGAAAGGTCTTCAACACTATTTATCGGCTTTATCGATATGATATCTCTAGGAGTAGAACACCATCCGATATTAAACAGCTTAAGTCCCGATTTAGCCTCAATCGCATCCGCCCATTCCTTGAATAGATCAGAACTGTTAAGGTTTTTACATTCATCGGCGGTCTTTATGACATAAGGCAGGGCCGTTGCCATGATGTCCGGAGCTCCATAAGAAGCATAGAAATCACCAGAAGTTCCAGAGATGATATTCGCACCGATCTTAGTCTGCTCGACAACATCACCCAATGACCCAAGCTCGTTCGAGCAATAAAGCTCAAACTTAAGTTCTCCTCCGCTGAGTTCCTCCATCTCCTTTATCATATCGTTTATGAGCTGGGCCTTGATATCTGCAGGAGTCTCTGAGATAGAGATCTTAAGAGTCGTGACCTTAGGGCCATCTCCTTCTGCAGAACCACTTGCGAATACAATACTCACAAACATCATGAGTACTGCCAAGACAGTAAGCACTTTCTTCATTTCTTTCTCCTTTTTTCGAATATCCTGTTGATACAGGATGCTTTATACCTTCTTACGACATCCATCTATCTGGATTACCTGCCCTGTAATATATCCAGCCTGATTACTTGCAAGAAAGCAGATCAACTCACTGACATCCTCTGGACGACAGGAATGCGGTATGAATGAAAGATCCTCTCTCTCATGCTCCTTCGAACCATCGCTGTTAACATTTCCAGGAGCAACTGCATTGACTGTGACCCCAAAGGCAGCAACCTCCTTGGCAACAGCCTTCGTAAAGCTGTCTATAGCTCCTTTGGTCATCGAATAATCTGACATGTAAGGAATACCATATATTCCTGCAACGGATGACACATTGATTATCCGCCCCCAGCCTCTATCGGTCATTCCTCTTAACGCAGCATGAGTACAATACATGGTCCCTAGGATGTTAACACCTATCTTCCTTTTCCAATTATAGGAATCGGAATATATGAACTCAGCATTACCGGTCCGCCAGATTGCTGCATTATTCACAAGTATATCGACAGATATTGACTTCTCCCTGATATCACAGAATACTCTCCTTACTGAATCCTCATCGCTTATATCACAGCGATATGCCTTAGCTGCATCCCCAGAAGGATCTATCGCTTCCGCCGCAGCTTCAGCCATAGATTCATCTATATCAATCAGCATGACATGTGCGCCGAAATCAAAGAGCATCCTTGCAGTAGCAAGTCCTATACCGGCAGCAGCTCCAGTTATCACCGCAGTCTTATCTGTAAATCCATCCAATTATTTCTCCTTCACGACAAGTACGACCTTACCGACATTCTCGCCACGCTGGAGGATTGCCTGGGCTTCCTCTGCCTGTTCAATAGGGAATGTCTTATAGATTGTTGGCATAACTTCACCCCTTACTACCTTAGGCCAAACATCACGAACAAGAGCTGAGAGTATTCTAGCCTTCATCGCAGGAGTCCTAGCCCTAAGAGTATTTCCAATGATCCGCAATGAATGCTTATACATAAGCTTCATATCAATCAGGGCCTCATCACCAGCCAATGTCGCTATGATTATCCATCTACCATCTCTTTCCATATAAGGAAGACACTCCGAGACAGCGGGACCTCCTAGACAATCAATCGCAATATCTACACCATGGCCAGCCGCTAGTTCTCTCTTCATGACATCTGCTATGCTTTCCTTCTCCGTCACTATGACACGGTCGGCATTAAGATGTCCGAGGGAATCAGCAATCTTCTGTGTAAGTACAGTGGTGATCACTCTCAATCCAAAAGCCTTTGCCATAGGGATTAGGACACTGGCAAGACCACTTGCTCCAGCATTCATCAGCAATGTTTCGCCATCTTTTGCATTACCCTCGATAAACAAGTTCAAATAAGACGTGGCAAAAGCTTCAGGAATAGCAGCCGCCTGTATCATAGAACAGTTCGAAGGAACAGGCATGGCCATGTCATATCTGACAGCGACATATTCAGCGTATCCTCCACCACCAAGTAAGGCACATACTTTATCGCCGATCTTCCATTGTGACTCCGATTCAGCCACATCACCTATTGCAACGACTACCCCCGAGACTTCCAGTCCCATCCATTCAGGACATCCTTCAGGAGGAGGATAATCACCAGCTCGCTGCATCAAATCAGCCCTGTTCAATGCTGCAGCATGTATCTCAATGAGTATCTCGTCAGACCCGATACATGGATCAGGAACATTCGTCCATATAAGGCTCCGCCTCTCATCATCCTTTATAAGAATCGCTTTCATAACACTCTCCTAATCAAACAGATCCATAGACCAGCTTCGGTATAATCAACGTAAGATCCGGGAATATCGTGATGAGCAACAGTACGATCACACATATGATTATGAATGGGACAAGCTGCTTGCATACCTCAGCTGTCCTTACCTTGATAGCCCCGGACACAAGGAATATGTAAGTACCAAACGGCGGAGTTATTGCGCCGATTGCCGTACACAGGCACATCACAATACCGAAATGAATTAGATTCACACCCAAGGCTGTCGCTACAGGAGCAAGCAGAGGAGCAACAATCATCATGCAAGCCATGCCATCAAGGAACATGCCGAGGATTAACATCATTGCATCGATTATCAGAAGAAACAAGATCCTATTTGCACTCAAATCTGCAACAGCCGCCGTAATAGCCTGCGGTACACGTTCCCAGCTAAGATAATAACTGAATACGTTTGCTCCGCAGAGTACGAGCATAACGGGGCCGATGGAAAGTACAGATTCAAACATTATTTTTGGCAAATCCCTGAATCTCAGCTCCTTATAGATGAATTTGCCGACAAATACGGAATAAATGGCGATTATCGCACCGCCTTCAACAGCAGTAAATGCTCCAGCTCTGAGTCCTAATATAAGAACGAATGGGATAACCAAGGCCCATGCAGATTCCTTCAAGGCCTTCCAAATCTCTTTCTTATCAGCAACCCTATCCCGTGTCTTCTGTATGCCATTCTTCTTTGCCCAGATACTATTCCAAATCATCATGCCAATGCACATCATTATTCCGGGGACATACCCACTACAGAAGAGCTTACCAACAGAGACTTCGCAAAGAGCTGCGAATATGACAAGACCGACTCCTGGAGGAATTATCGGAGTTATCACCGCAGAAGCAGCTGTAACAGCCGCGCTGTAGGCTTTGGGGTATCCACGCTTAGACATCTCCGGGACCAATATCTTGCAATCTGATGCTGCATCAGCAGCTCCGGAACCAGATATTCCTCCCATCATGGTAGACAAGAGTATATTGACATGTCCAAGTCCACCTCTGAGACTTCCAACGAAACAATCAGCTAGATCCATCAGGCGACTCGTCACCCCGCTCTGGCTCATGATGGATCCCGCGATTATGAACATCGGGGCAGCCATCATCGAAGGATTCTCTACATTGGCAACCATCCTCTGGATAATCACGGTTGCTGAAATATAAGGATCAGATAAGAAATACCCTATCAAGCACATGACTAGAGCAATTGCTACAGGAACGCCAGCTCCGAATAAGAGGAATAACAAAATAACAGGATATAATGTCATGAGTTGCCTCCATTAATGCTTTCCACATGATCCTCCTCATAAGCAGCAATGTACCTAGCTGCAAATCTTTCCGGATGCGTAAAGGATTCTATAAAGTACAGAATCGAATAGATCTCCATGCTCAGGAAACCAACTATCGCTGCCAAATCGATATATTTATAGCTAAGAAGGAAGAAAATAGTTGTTTTCGTAAACTGAAAGATGAAAAGAATGGACAGATATAATAGGAAGACGAAGAAAAAGATAGAGATAAATACGATTATCC
>CALXLE010000086.1 GCA_944389115.1 uncultured Spirochaetaceae bacterium | reverse complement strand
ATATCAAGCTGGGAGGATCGCCGGAGCATATCGCGATGAAGAAGGTCGGTACCGAGGCCTCCCCAGAGGAGCTCCGCAAGGCTGTCCAGGAGATCATGCCGGAGTACAGAAAGGCATATGAGAAAGTGAAATCCCTTGGAGGTCTCTATATAATCGGCTCAGAGCGCCATGAATCCAGGCGTATCGACAATCAGCTCAGAGGAAGAGCCGGAAGGCAGGGAGATCCGGGCATGAGCCAGTTCTATGTTGCGCTCGATGATCCTCTCATGAGGCTATTTGCAAAGGAAGGCCTAAGAGAGATGATCGGCAAGCTCGGGCTCAAAGATGGAGAGCCTATCCAGCACAAGATGCTCGACAATGCTATCGAGAATGCCCAAAAGCGCGTTGAGCAGCGCAACTTCGAGATAAGGAAGAAGCTTCTTGAATACGATGATGTGCTTAACGAGCAGAGAAACTTCATCTATTCTGAGCGCGATAAAATCCTCGCTGCAGATGATCTTATTGAAAGGATAATCGAGAATACCAACGCACTGATTGACAATGCATATGAAGATGCAAATGGCGATGCATCACGCTTTGCCGAGGATTTCCAGAGGCTCTTCTCCATCAGACCGCCTGAAGGAATGGAGAATAACAGGGAAGATCTTAAGAAATTCATGGAGAGCAATCTCCGTGATAAGGAGAGCAAGGTCGGCAAGGAAGGATTCAACGCATTCATACGCTTCATCTATCTAAAGAATATCGATAAGAGATGGGTTGACCATCTTGATGCGCTTGAGGATCTCAGGGAGGCGGCATCGCTCATGAGCTATGCGCAGAAGAATCCTCTGGTCGAATACAAGAACACTGCATCCGATGCGTTCGACGAGATGATCGAGAGCATAACAGAAGCTGTATGCAGGACTGTCAACGCAGTCCGTGTCTCACTCCAGCCAAGGCAGCAGAGACCTGCAGGACAGCCTAGGATTGAAGCGACACACCACTCCCCTTCCTCTGTCCTCTCAAACGTTCCCAGGGGCGAGGTACGGACAAACGTCACAGCAGCTTCCCAGGCACAGGGCACGACATATGTGCGTTCCCAGCCAAAGGTAGGACGCAACGACCCATGTCCCTGCGGGAGCGGCAGGAAGTATAAACATTGCTGCGGCAAGAACTTATAATGCAGTAAACTGTTAAATCGAGCGGCCCCGTGGATTATCCGTGGAGGCCGCTTTCCTATCTTCTTCGCTTCGTATCTGTTCCTGATTCGAAAAACAATTATTCCAATCGCGCATTGGCGATGCAGTGATGAAAGAGAAAGGCGGATTCAATCCGCCTTATCGTCTCAGCTGCCTTGGATCAGGGTCTACGTAATCAGCCAAAATTGAAGAGAACAACCGCAGATACCCTTGTTGATTCCCACATCGGGTTTATAACATCCCAGCCACCTTCGCTGAATGATGTTCTGCATGGGAGTATAGCATTGATGCCGATACTCAGGAAGGCAAGATTGAATGTAGCGCCGGCTCTGTATGCCAGTTTTGACTGGGCGAAGGCATCACCTGCATTATCCATCGGCAATCCATTCATCGTCCAATCATTACGGTCGCCTACATACTGGAAATCGAACTGCGGACCGACTCCTATCGCGAGATCGAACAGACCTGTTATAGGGATATTGACATTCACAGTAGGAATCAATGCGATGCTTATTCCTCCGTGGCTTCCGAATCCAAGCGTCACTGGGATATCAACGCTTAGATATTTCAGAGGGTTAACACGGATATCTGCACCGAATGAGAAGTTATCGATATTCCAGGCCTCATCCCCTTCCATTGTCTCCTGCATCTCAACCACTGTTCTGTTGTATGAAACGAGCGGTCCTATCTGGAAGAAAGGAGCTGCAGTCGCAGCCATAGGGATGATTGCCAATGTGATGAATACAGCCAATAGTCTCCGTTTCATGAATATACCTCCTAACGCATTGTGCTGTCTCTCATCCCGATAGCATTATCCTTGAACAGAGCAGAATCGCACAATCGGAAAATATGAAATACACAGATTCTACAGATTCCACATAACCAGCACGCAGTCTCTCTGTTCTCCTATCCAGAAACAGGGCTATCTCTTCCAGAACATCCTCGTGAATAGCGAATAGACGGTGTAGAACTCAAGCCTTCCGACAAGCATCAGAAAGGAGAATACCCAGAGGCTCCATTCAGGGAAGATGCTGAAATTGAACGAAGATCCAAGTCCCCCTATCCCAGTGCCCAGATTACCTAGGCAGAGGAATACCGATGAGAAGCATGTAAGGAAGTCAAAGCCCGTAAGCGATATAACAACGGATCCTGCGAAGAGTGAGAGAAAATAGCACCCTGCATAGCCTGCTATGGAAAGAGCTGTGTATGTATCATAGTAGGTGTTTCCAAGCTGTATCGATGATACAGAGCTGGGATGGATGCGCTTGAGCATCGAATTGCGGGCAAGACGCAGCAGAATACCTATACGGACGACCTTCATTCCTCCACCTGCGGATCCTGAGCATGCGCCTATGAAGCACACGACGATGAGTATCATCTGCGAGAACATAGGCCACATATTGAAATCATCGGTGACATAGCCTGTCGTGGTAATCATTGATACGACTTGGAAAGCAGCGGCCCTGAGTGACTCAGACATGGTTCTGTATGTGCCTGAAAGGAACAGCTGCACCATGACAGCAATTATGGAGAAGAGGATTATCATGAAATACATCCGGAACTCACCGTTTCTGGCGATCTTCCGGAAATTCTTCTTTATGGCATAGAAGAATAGCGTGAAGTTGCATCCTGCAAGAAACATGAAGAGAACGCATATCCACTCAACTGCCTTGTTTCCATATCCACCGATTGAATCATTCAGCGGGGCGAATCCCGCAGCCCCCATCGTCCCGAACATAACGGTCACCGCATTGAACGGATCAAGCCCTGCGGCCATCAGCATCAGAGTCTGGAGTGCAGATAACCCGACATAGAACGACCAAAGAGCAACCGCTGTAGCGCGGATGGTAGGCATGAACTTGGATTTCGTTGCACCCACAGATTCGGCTCCGAAGAGCGTATTCCCGCTCAGACCGAAGATGGGAAGAACGGCGATGAAGAGGACTACGACGCCCATTCCTCCGAGCCAGCTTGTAAGACTTCTCCAGAATACTATTGACCGGTCGAGCGCCTCTATATCCACAAGCACCGTTGCTCCCGCTGTCGTGAAGCCGGACATTATCTCGAAAAAGCATCTGGAGTATGAGAGACCATCCCCTGCTGCATACATCGGAAGTGCGCCGAAAGCCGCCATTACAACCCACGTAAGCGATACAATCAGCATCGACTCCTTTGGCCCGATTCTCATTCCATCTTCGCTTACAGCAAGATTCAGAATGAATACAGCAGATATTACCATAAGGGCAATCGTGAGCACGTAGCCTAGAAATGCGTCATCCTCGCCATAATACAGGGCAAGGCCCAAAGGAATGAGCATCACGAGCGAGATGAAAAGCATTATGAATGCAAGGAAACGGAAAACCGAACTATAGCTCATAATTATATGGGGAAAGGATATCAGAGAACGGACTCAGGATCCAATGCTATCCCGGACTGCTTGACACAGAAGAATACAGCAGGCGAACCATCGAAATAGGTATTGCTTGTTCCTATTGATCCTATCGCCTCTCCCTGTGTTACCGAGCGGCCCGTTCCCACCATGATCGTCTCCAGACCGTAGTACTCCGTCACATATCCCCCTTCATGGTAGATGACAAGCCCTTTGCCATAATCGGGATCATTCGGGAAGTCCTGCACCTTTCCATCGGCAGCAGCTGTCACGGCCGAACCAGGAGATCCTGCAATCACGATGCCCTTGAGCTGCTCGCCATTGTATATCGAATTGAAGCGTCTGGTAATCGTTCCGTCCTCAAGTGGAAGAACAAATGCGGAATCGATCCATTCAGCCGACTCCGGCACAGGTATGAACAGCCTATCCCCTGCAGATACCGAACTGACTCCGTTGAAAGCAAGAAGCTCCTCCCCCGTGATATCAGGGCAGCAGGACGATGCTATCGATTCAGGTGTGTCACCCGCCGCCGCTGTGTACCAGTAGCCATTGGTATCAGGTATCCTGATGGAAGAACCTGAAGCGATGGTGTTGAGATCCCTTATGCCATTGAAATTGACTATCGTATCTGCAGTTATCCCGGATGCCTCAGCTATCGATTCCAGCGTATCACCATCCTGGACAACATACTCACTCACACTGTAGCCGGGCATATCCTGGCTTACAGCAGCGGAATCGGATGAATAGCTCTGGGAGGAATGGCGGAGCGCAGGAGCCTCATTGGCAAGCATGGCAGGCTCCTCTACATCGAAACTGACAGCGCTGACATCGGAAGAAGCATCCTCATTTCCATCGCTGTGAGGAGTGAACATAAGATAGATCACAATAGCGATCAGCGTGATCAGGACGCCGATGAAGGCAATGATAAGCGAAGTTCCCCTGTTGCCAGAGCGTTTTTCCCTGTACCCTTCCGGAAGCATATCATCATAACTGTTTCTGCCCATACTATCGACAATCCTTAAACCGGAGACTATTATAAATAGCTATGAACGAAAATGGCAATAAGCCCGGGCTGCTTGCTGGTATCATGATTACCATAATGGCCGCCCTGACCATACTGCGCATCATACTCATCATCTCAGCTCCAGGAAGCTCCGGATACAGGGATCCTGAACTGCCAGATGTAATGATCAGAGGCAGCATCGTTGACAGGAACGGAGAAATCCTTGCACTTCAGGCTCCGGACTATGGCTTTCTTATCAAAGACAATGGCACACCATCATCCGTACTTGCCTCATTCATCTCCGCATATACGAGCGAGAATGCAATATCGATAGAAAACAGAATCGACAACGGCGCTTCTTTCATCGCCATCACGTCAATTCCTTCCATAGAGGAAAGCGAGGAGATCGTGGCATCCATCGGGGAAAGCGGGCTGGATGATGCCCTTGAATTCTCCTATATCGAAAGAAGAAAGCTCCTCGTGCCTGAATCATCGTTCCCCTTCATCGGCAGAACGGATGAGAATCTCCATGGGATTTCCGGGATAGAGAAGACGATGGACAGCTTTCTGTCCCCTCTGCCGATACCCGGGAAGGACAGTGTGACAGGCGCGACGATCATGCTGACAATCGATCAGGAGATGCAGTACCGCCTCTCATCCCTCTCACTTCCAGGAAGGACTGCAATATACTTTGAAGACGGATCGATTGCTGCTATAACAGGCATCGGCGACAACGATATCAATGAGCTGGTACTCACTGTCACAGGGGCAGAAGGAACGATATACAGGAAAGAGCCATCGGCACCTCCTGAGGACGCTGTACCGATGGGTTCATTCCTTATTGCCGCAGATAATATGAGCGATGAGATCCTTCAGGAGATATCCGAGACCTGCGACCTGTAGCCCTTCATATCAAGTCCGAACCCCTTTAGATACTCAAGGATCAGGGCCGATGAGGCCTTCTTTATGTCATCAGGTACCTTCTGGCCATCTGTGAAGAGCATTATCGGGGTTGAAGTCTTGTAGGAGAATGAGAGCACGTTCCCTATCGTCTCAGTCTCGTCGAGCTTCGTCACCGCAAGCGAAGATATCCCGAACTCAGAGTATGATGTGAACTGCTCCATGGCATCCTCCTCCTTCATCGAGGCAGAGACTGTGAGAATGAAATCCGTCCTATCCTTATCGAGGACGCCAAGGAGAGCGCGAAGCCTGAGATTGAGCTCCTGATCTTTCGGAGAAAGACCCATCGTATCGATGAAGATCACATCCTTCCATGAGAAGGACTCATAGGCCGATACAAGCTCATCCTCGGCACCGGCCATTGCAACAGGGATTGAGAGTGCATCGCCGAACGCCTTGATCTGCTCATACGCCCCTACTCTGTATGTATCGAGCGATATCACCGCGACACGCTTTCCGCTTCTGGCATAGAGATACGCGGTCTTCGCAAGTGTCGTGGTCTTTCCCGACCCGGTCGGGCCTATGAAGACGACGAAGCGCTTTGGGTGGACCTGCCTTGTATAGTCAACGCCGGAAAGGGAGACTATCCTGTCGGGAAGCACAATCCTGGGATCTTTGTCCTCAGGAAGGTTCTCGAGAAGCTTGGAGAAGAAAGGCTCCGTGATGTGGTTGATCTCAAGAAGCTTTCTTGCCTCCTTCTCCGCATCAGACATCTCCTTCTCACGGTAGATCTCCGTATCAAGACGCTCACTTCTGGAAAGGGATGAAGGATCGGGAGTCCTTGCCTCCTTCTCGAACTCGGTCATATCCTTCTCATCGGTGACCTTCTTCTTTTTCCCTGTTCCCTCAGCCAGATAGCAGACAATCTCGCACCGAGGCTCGCGGCGGGTAAACAGGCCGCCACGCGTAAAGTAATCACGGCGCGAGTTTATGCGGATATCATTCCCATAGAGCTCGCGCGCTTTATTGAGAGCACTCTCATAGCTTTCTGCGACAACGGTGTAGTACTGCATATATCAGAGAATATACTTTGAAAGATCCTGGTTCTCAACGATTCCCGAGAGACGCTGTCTGACATAGTCCTTCGTAATCTCGATCTTCTGCCCTGAAAGCTCATCCGCGGAGAATGCAAGCTCCTCGAGAAGCTTCTCCATAACGGTATAGAGTCTTCTTGCGCCTATATTGTCATTCGACTGATTCACCTCGTATGCGATATCAGCAATCTCCCTGAGCGCTTCATCTGAGAACTCCACCTCCACACCCTCTGTGGACAGCAGTGCCTTGTACTGCTTCGTGATGGCATTCTGAGGCTCGGTGAGGATTCTGTAGAAATCCTCGCCAGAGAGATCGTTCAGCTCAACGCGGAGAGGGAATCTGCCCTGGAGCTCCGGGATGAGATCGGAGGGCTTGGCGAATGAGAATGCGCCAGCTGCGATGAAAAGGATATTGGTAGTATCCACAACACCCCATTTGGTCGAGACCTTCGTTCCCTCGACAATCGGAAGGATATCACGCTGGACACCCTCTCTGGAAACATCGGAATTGGATGTGCTGTTGCGTGACGCGACCTTATCGATCTCATCGATGAAGATGATTCCCATCTCCTCAGCCCTCTCAATCGCCTCATCGACAGCCTTGTCCGGATCGATGACCTTATCCATCTCCTCTTCGTGGAGGATTTCCCTCGCCCTCTTCACGGAGAGCTTCCTGGTCTTCTGCCTTCCGGCTGTCGAGAACATGCTTCCAAGAGAATTCAGAGCCTGCTGGATATCCTCCATGCTTCCGCTGGAGCCCATGACCTCAAACCCGAGATGCGCCTTCATATCGACGGGCATCTCGACTTCCTTCTCATCGAATACGCCATTTCTAAGCATCGTGCGGAACTTTTCCCTTGTATCCGCTGCCGCGATATCAGTAGAGCTGTCCTTCGACACAGCGGGAAGAAGGAGATCCAGGAGCCTCTCCTCGACACGGCGCTCGACCTCCTCCTCCTTCTGGTCAGCCATCTCCTCCCTGACCATCGAGAGCGATGCGGCAGCAAGATCGCGGACCATCGATTCAACATCGCGTCCTACATAGCCTACTTCGGTATATTTAGTCGCCTCTACTTTGATGAAAGGAGCATTGGCAAGCTTCGCAATCCTTCTTGCTATTTCAGTCTTTCCAACACCTGTAGGACCAATCATCAGTATATTCTTCGGAGAGACCTCATCCCTGACATCCTCAGGAAGCCTCTTGCGGCGGACCCTGTTGCGGATTGCAATCGCAATTGTCCGCTTGGCTTCATCCTGCCCTACTACATATTCATCAAGGCTCCTCACGATCTCGGAAGGAACCATATCATCAAGTTTTTTCCTGTTATCTGGCATCCTGCACCTCTGTGATTATATTGTGGTTGGTATATATGCAGATATCCGCAGCGATTGATACGCTTTTCCTGGCTATCTCCTCTGCTGACATATCTGCGCCGGCATCAAGATATGCCCTGGCAGCCGCCAGCGCATAGCTTCCGCCAGATCCTATTCCAGCGGCATCATACTCAGGCTCAAGCACATCGCCTGCTCCAGTGATAAGAAATGCCTTGTCACCATCGGAAGTAAGGATCATTGCATTGAGATTCCTCAGCGTCTTATCTGTCCTCCACTCCTTTGCAAGCTCAACAGCCGATCTTGTTAGATCGCCATTGTACTGTCTCAGTTTTGATTCAAACAGCTCGAAGAG
This sequence comes from uncultured Spirochaetaceae bacterium, assembly GCA_944389115.1. Taxonomy (GTDB): domain Bacteria; phylum Spirochaetota; class Spirochaetia; order Sphaerochaetales; family Sphaerochaetaceae; genus Ornithospirochaeta. Next base: position 17,920 of record CALXLE010000086.1, on the reverse strand, counting down.
CGTGAATGCATCGGCTGTAGCCCCTGCGAATCCGACTATTATCCTGCCATCATAGATACGTCTGACCTTGCGGCAGTTTCCCTTCATGACGACACCGCCTTCACTCTGCGTTGCCTGCCCATCACCGGCAATGGCAACCTGACCATTCTTCCTTACAAGGCATATTGTCGTGCCATGGATACTCATTCACTTCTCCTTTGCATGAGGATGCGCCATCTCATAGACATTCCTGAGCCTCTGGCGCGAGACATGCGTATAGATCTGGGTCGTGGAGATGCTCTCATGCCCCAGCAGCTCCTGTACCAGCCTGATGTCAGCACCGCGGTCCATCAGGTGCGTTGCAAATGAATGGCGGAGCGTATGCGGTGTGAACTCCTTCTGCCATCCAAGCGTCTTTCTATACTTTTCAAAGATAATATGCGCGCTCGATAAGGGCAACCGTCCTCCCTTGCTGCCAAGGAAGAAAGCATTGGGATCCCCATGCTTTTCCATCCTGAAGGCTTCCAGACATGGGATATAGTCCTTTATCTCCTGCTCAGTCGACTCCGAGAAGAAGACAAAACGTTCCTTATCGCCTTTTCCGCGTATCAGTATCCTACGATGGGGGAAATCAAAATCCGTGGCATCCACTGAAAGTGCCTCTGAAATCCTCATGCCTGAGTTATAGATCAGAAGGAAGAGCATATGGTCCCTCTCGTCCATATACCCATGCCGAGGAACAGAGAGAAGCTCCCTTACCTCCTCCTCTGTCAGAACGGAAGGAAGCCTTCGTTCCTTCATCCTCAGCGATATACCGCTGAATGGATCGGAAGAGGCTATCCCCCTTCTGATGAGATAGCCATAGTAAGTCCTGAGCGCAGTCAGCTTACGCAGCACTGACCTCTCCGAGAACTCGCTCATCAGCTCCCTCGCATATGATAGGGCATCATCCCGGGTGAATGATTGCTCATCAAGACCCGCCTTATCCATCCAGGAAAGCCAGTGCCTCAGATCTATTCCATAGTTTGTGACGGTATTATCCGACAGTCCCCTTATATCACCGATATACGAAAGGAAATCCTCTGCTAATCCCATTGCATTCTCATTATACCGAATCGTGAGCCATGGAATCCATAATAACCATTCTCCGAGGGGTATGCTATTGCCTGAGGATAATCAACGAAGGAAGAGTATGACCCGACTACGGGGCATCCTTCCCTCACGATATTCCTCATAGACTCCTCTGTCAGAGAGGAGCGAAGCACTGCGGCGTCGAGTCCCATGTCTATAGCAGCAATCAGGGGATGAGTTCCAGGAAGCCTCTTCCCGCCTGCGGCCATTATGGCCGATGAGGACAGCGAAAGCGCTATGCCCCGGGCAAGGCCTTCATCACGGCCCCAGAGGAGAGGACTTATCACACTGCCGCCGGTAAGGAGTATCTTCCTGAGTTTCCATCCATAGTTCCTCTCATAGCTTCTCATTCCCTCCGATATGACCATATGTATCCGGCCCTCCCCATCCTCCGCTCCGCGTATGACGGAAAGCATTCCTCCTCTGTCTCCTATCGATACAATATCAGTTCCTGACAAAGCTGCCTCCAGGGCAGAGACGTACATATCGCAGAGAACCCTTTCAGATGATAGAAATGAGACAAGAAGAACACACTTCTCTCCGGGAAGAACTCCCCTGTAGAAGACCGGGACCGAATCGATGATGGCAAAACCAATGCCATCATCCTCCGCTCGAAGAAGCTCCTGCTTCATATCATCGGGAAAGAGATGGCTGAAATCATGAAATATCTCCATGCAATATATACGCGCTGAGTCCCTATTGCTGCCAATCAGGATCCGAAAGAGGCGAGAATCTATCGAAGAAAGCCAGTATCGATCCGGTGTTCATATGCGTATATATCTGGGTTGTCCTCACATCGCTATGGCCAAGCATCTCCTGCACAGACCTTATATCCGCACCATGCTCAAGCATATGCGTCGCGAATGAATGGCGGAGCGTATGGATCGTCGCATCCAGGCCAAGCCTTCCCGCCGCCTCATGGAAACGCTTATGCGCAGCCTGTCTTGTCAGCCTCCCCCCTCTTCTGTTCAGGAAGAGCGCCTTCTCATTCTGATGGCCGGAGAGAAGCCCAGGCCGGATTGCCGAGAGATAATAGACAAGTGCCTCCTTCGCAATATCCCCGATGAATACAAGCCTCTCTTTATCGCGCTTGCCGATGACGGCTATCGTCCCCTCATCAGGATGGAAGGAGGAGACATCAAGCGCAACAGCCTCCGATATTCTCATCCCTGATGAGTATATGAGCTCAAAAAGCGTATAGTCCCTGACAGCAAGCGGGTCATCAGAGGGAAAGGAGGAGAGAAGCCTGTCTACATCGCTCTCACTTATAATCCTTGGAAGATGGATGTTCTCCTTCGGCTTCTCAACAAGCGATGCGGGATTATCCGATAACGCGCTATGGGAGATGAGAAAGAGGTAGAATGACCTGAGGGATGAGAGTATCCTCCCCTCCGTTCTTTCCTCGACCCCATCGGATCTTCTCCTAGCAATAAGATAATGCTCTATATCATCTGCGGATGAAGCATAGAGATCGATACCATTGCTATCGAGGTAAGAAAGGAACCTTGACGCCTCAGAAGAGTAGACCTCCCGGGTTTTATCCGAGAGGCGCCGCTCAAAGATTATGAAATCAGAGAATCCCTTAAGCAGGGTCTTCTGCTCATCTGTCGTCATCGTCGTGCCGCGAATACCTAAGGACTGCAGGGATTGAATAATCATTCGATGCCTGCGTTCTCTTGCCGAGCTGCTGCTGGAGATCCTGCCATCTGTTGACAGTAATCGCTGCAGGATCCGCGCTCTGCTTCTCCTGCGGGGCCTTCTTCTCAGGAACGGGCTCTGGCTCAGGTTCCCTTGCAGCTGGTTTCTGAGGGACTTCCTCCTCAGGCTTCCTCCTGAAGACCTCCGTATCAGGATTGAACTCGGTCTTGACATCTGGCTTCATCTCGAAGCCTGTCGCAACGACAGTTACCTTGATCCTGTCTCCAAGTGACTGGTTATAGCTCTGGCCCGCGATTATGAGCGCATCCTCAGCACAGTTGGCGGTAATGAGCTCAACGACATCCTGGTACTCCTGGAGCGTAAGGTTGTCACCTCCTGCAAGATTGACGAGCACGGACTTTGCGCCTTCGATGCTTGCATTCTCAAGAAGCGGGTTGCTGATAGCAAGCTTTGCGGCATCAACGGCCCTGTTGGCTCCTTCTCCGAAGCCAAGGCCGATAAGCGCATCTCCCTTTCCCTTCATTATTGTCTTCACATCGGCGAAATCGATATTGATCTCACCTGGCTCTGTTATCAGATCGGAGATACCCTGGACTGACTGCAGGAGCGCGCTGTCAGCGATGAGGAAGGCCTGCTTTATCGGTGTATTGTTCTCAACAACCTTCAGAAGATGCTGGTTAGGTATGAGGATAAGCGTATCGACCTGCTTGCGCAGCCTGTCTATACCCTGCTGGGCAAGGATAAGCTTCTTCTTTCCTTCGAAGGCGAAAGGCGTTGTCACGACAGCAACGGTAAGCGCACCGCAGGACTTTGCGATCTCCGCAACGACAGCAGCGGCTCCAGTTCCGGTTCCTCCTCCCATTCCAGCCGTGATGAATACCATATCGGCATTCTCAAGCTCCGCTCGGATATCATCCTTGGATTCAAGCGCAGCCTTCTCTCCTATCTCAGGAACGCCGCCAGCACCAAGACCGCCGGTAAGCTCCTTGCCTATCGCGATTCTCGTCTGTGCATTGGACCGCTGAAGAGCCTGGACATCCGTATTCAGCGCGACGAATGAGACCTTCTTCAGACCAGATGCTATCATGCGGTTTACAGCATTTCCGCCGCCACCACCTACACCGACGACCTTTATGATTGTCGGAGCCGACTGTTCTGCTGCTGCAGCATCTTCGATATCAAATATATCAAAATCCATAATCGCTCCTTAAAACAGTCTTCCCAGAAAGCCCTTGAGCTTTCCGCCGAATCCTTCCTTATCCTTTCCGGAATTACCGATCGACGGATTGTCCCGGTACTTCTTCGCTTCTATCTTCATCAGCCCAAGGAGTGTCGAGTACCTTGGATCGATATACATCCTGTCAAGCCCGTTGATTGCTTCAGGAAAGCCAAGACGTGCCGGCATTCTGAATATCTCGGATGCGAGCTCCGTGGCGCCAGAAAGCAGTGAACCGCCGCCTACAAGGATCACCCCAGCCCCGAATGTTCCAGATATCTCATTCTTCTCAAGCTCTCCGTAGAGCATGGAGAAGATCTCTGCCATTCTGGGCTCAATCAGCTTTGCAAGCTCCTTCTTCGGGAATCTGATAGGGGGCTTGCCTCCAACAGCAGGAGTTATAATCATCTCACCGTCAGCAACGGATGGTGTATGGCAGCAGCCGTCGGATATCTTTATCGACTCAGCCGCAGAGCGCGGAAGCTGGAGCATGTATGCGATATCCCCCGTGACATTATCGCTCCCGAGGGAAATCCCGCCTGCATATACAGGAGCACCCTGCACGTATGCGATCATGTTGGTCGTACCGGATCCGATGTTGATGACAATCGCCCCCATCTCCTTCTCATCCATTCCGAGAACAACCTCGCTGTCTGCAAGCGGCTGCAGAACCATGCGCTGGACCTGGAGCCCTGCCTTCTGGACGCATTTGCGGAGATTCTGGCAGATCGATGATGCACCTGTTACAAGAAGGACTCTTGTATCAAGCCTGTGGCCGAGCATATCGATAGGATCCTTTATGCCGGAACGGCTATCGACCTGGAAGTCCTGGACAAGCGTATGAAGTATCTCTGTATCCTGCGGCAGATCGCGTGCGCGGGCTACATCAATAGATCTCCTTATGTCCTCCCTCTTGATCTCCTGGTCCTTCGACTGGATTCCTACGACTCCGCTTGACTGTATGCCGCGGATATGATCGCCACCGACACCGAGTATGACCGATGACACCTCGGAACCGGCCTGAAGCTCAGCATCGGAGATGACTGAGCTGATAACCTTCAGAGTCTGCTCGATATTGACAACAGAACCAGACCTGACACCTTCGGATGGACGCTCTGCGATTGCTTCTATCATCAGCTGCCCATCCTTTGATACAGATCCGATTACTGACCTGATCCAGCTTGTGCCTATATCCAGTCCAACAAGAGTCTTATCTGCTGCCATTGCTACTATTGCCTCTTCATCCTGACAAGCCTATCGCTATACAGACCATAATGCGATTCCGAACCCAGAACCGCTTCCGATCCGCCAGTCATATGCTCATCTGCGATAATACCTAAGCTCTCGCCTATTCTTGACGCGGCATCGGTCTCCATTACAGAGACGGATGCATTCAGATCCGGTATCGTCAAAGTCAGAACAGGAGAACTAATATAGCTATTATTGCCATATTCCATCCATGTTATCAAGCGAGAGGAACGGCTGGCATCCGCTCCCTGCCGGATAACACTCACCATGATCTCAGGAAACCCGAGAAGCATGCCATATTCAAGATATGAATCGGAGATACCAACGACAGGATAGATCCCTCTAAGCTTGGATACATCCTCAATCCTTATGGCATCGATATCGTCACCGAACATAATCGCAGCACGGCTTTCCGATACAAGGACTATGCCATCATTTCTATATGCAGGATCGACGAAGAGCGTCCCCTTCTCATATTTCATCGTGATATCATCAATATAAGGAAGGGAGATAAGATCGTCAGCTGCCGCATTCCTTGAAGCCGAGAGATATGAGCCTCCGACCATCGGAAGGAGAATCCGCTCCATCGATGCAGTAGGATATTCACCCGCATCGATTCTCCTGATCGTAAGCACTGGCAGATAGGAAACAGCCATATACAGCGATATGACAAGGATCCCTGGAACAAGCAGGAGTGCTATTCTCTTCTCAGGCCTTTGCATTGTCCCTCCTTCCCAGTATGTATATGAGCCGGTAGAGGATGCATGATGCGATGATGTTCATCGCTTCTTCCGAGAGCGAATAACTGAAGAACGGAAGAAGTATTCCAGGAAGAGGCAGGATGCCTGTGACATAGAGCATATTCATGAAGGCTTTGAGGACTATCATCAGTGTCAGCCCGATTGCAAGAGCTGCGCTCTGCTCATCACCCTTCCTCGCTCCCCTTGAAGCAGTCCTCAGCCCGATAAGCAGGACAAGGAGGAAGAATATGATGATGAAAAGACATCCGGAAAGTCCGAGCTCACGGACAAGGGATGCGAAGATGAAAAGTCCTTCCTGATCATCTATGGGGGATGAGACCGTATTGCCCATTCCAAGACCGATACCGGCAATACCGCCCATTCTTATCGCCTCAGCTGCCCTCAGGAGCGACTGGCTGTATAAAGTCCCGTCAGAAACAGGCATTACAGATGCCATGACAGGGGCCATAAGCTCAGGGAATATGGTCAGGAATACAACAGCGGCAGCGGCCATCGCGGCAAATGACACAGCGATTGCCAGATAGCTTATCCGCTTCGCCCTGAGCATCGCTATAACCGTGAAGCCGATGATCACATACCATGAAAGGCCTGCCGAGAAGAGCGACAGGACCATCATAACCATGACACCAAGCGTCGACAGCACGAAATCACGGATCCTTCCGCCGCCAAGGGCATCTGAATCGGGGATATAGCCGGATGCAAGGAAGACCGATGCGAAGAGAGCAAATGAACCGGTATGGATAATCCTGTAGCCGCCGACAGCAAAATAGCCTGAATCTGAAAACCCAGGGAAAAGCGATACAGATGAGATGATTATCGAAACCGGGACAAATAGGACATAGGCCCTTCTGATATAATCCATCGGGACTATGCTCAGAAGCAGACCTGCGGCAAGCGCACATCCTGCAGATACGAGCTGTCTTATGAAGTAGTAGTAATGCGGGAGGGAATTGTCTATCGCATTCTGGAAGGAAGCGGAATAGAGGATTATAAGTCCGAAGAACGCTATGATCAGGACAACACAGAGAAATGTGAATGGAGAAAGCGATCCGGAGCCATCGCCCCCGGATCCGCTTACTCTGTAACTCATATCATCATAGCTGTTTCCGCTTATTCTCGGCATATCAGGATAATCATACCACAGACTTAGCGATAAGCTAAACCCGCTCTGTATACGACATCCTCATCTGCGGAAGGAAGACCTGCGGCAATTGCCGCCCTGAGCGCCCGGCTTTCAGCATCAAGGTCATTGAAATCCTCATTGGCCTTTGCGATATTCCTGGCAGCGGTGCTTTCCACTCCAATCTGCCAGAGAGGCACCAGTGCGATGATGAATGCGAGAGACAGCATCGCGACGATCAGCCACCTTACTGGCCGTGTTATGTTCCCGTGAATCTCCAAGTCTTTCATTCAAACCACCTTCTCCACCACCCTGAGCTTCGAGCTCCTTGATGGGGGATTGCTCTCGATCTCCTCTTCCGATGGGATAATAGGCTTCTTCGTCAGTATCCTTATCTCAGGATTGTCACCTGAAGCCTTATCACGGAAGAACCACTTCACTATCCGGTCCTCAAGGGAATGGAATGTTATGACAGCAATCCGTCCACCCTTGCGGAGTACTCTTATCGCCTCTTCCAGCGCAGGAGAGATCCTATCAAGCTCCCTGTTTACCTCAATTCTCAGGGCCTGGAACGTCCTTGTAGCAGGATGAATCCTCCCATACCGGTAGGAAGAAGGCACCGCATGGAAGATGACATCCGCCAGATCCGACGACAGCTCGAAAGGTCTTTCCTTCCTCCTTTCAGCAATCGCCCTTGCAATACGCCTGGAGTAACGCTCTTCCCCGTAGCGGTATATGACATCAGCAAGGCTTTCCTCGCTGTAGCCGTTCACAATATCCCGGGCTGAGATATCACCATCCTTGTCGAGCCTCATATCAAGCTCCTCTTCACCCCTGAATGAGAAGCCTCTTCCGCTCTCGGCATAATGGAACATCGATATCCCGAGATCGAATAGGATGGCATCGGCAGACTCTGACTCAGCCGAAGCAAGATAATCATTGAACCAGGATAGGACGGGAGTGAACCTATCACCATAGGCGGAAAGGCGCTCAATAGCCTTCTTCTGTATCTCCGCATCCCTGTCAATGCCTATCACTGAGAGCTCTGGATAGTGCGAAAGGAAGAGCGAACTGTGTCCGCCCTCCCCCGTCGTGCAGTCGATCATTACTGAGCGCCCTGGAGGGATGAGAAGGTTCTCCAGCACCTCAGCCGGCATTACCGGCGTATGATCTATTTCCATTACTCCTTCTCCTCATATAGACTCTGCGCGAGATCAGCTATAGGCTCGTCATCCAGAAATCCCTGATATACTTCCGGATTCCAGATCTCGACTGCATACCCTGTCCCTACAAGGAGAGCTTCGCCTTTATTAGGCAGGGAGTACTTTTCCCTGTCTTTAAGAGGAATGTTTATTCTTCCAGAGCTGTCGATGTCGACATACTGTGCCGGTGATATGAGCTTTCTGATAAGAGATCTCTTTTTTTTATCGAGCATAGCCATTGGGGATGAGAGAATCGGCCCGGAGAACTCTTTCTCAAAATACTCTGGTGTCATCAGCATCAGATGGTTTTCATCCAGTCCTGGAAGAATAACAACCTGCTCTGCAGCCAATGCAGTCCTTAGTCGTGCCGGCAAGGAAAGACGCCCTTTTTCGTCGAACCTTGCATTATACATTCCTGTAAGCAACTGCATCTGTACTGCCACCCATTTCATGGGAAGTCATCCCATTTCCTGCCACTACTTTACCCTAGGCCATGAAGATAAGCAAGATTAATCTTGAAAAAAGCAAATAATTACTCATGTGAGTAAAAAATATAAGGCCAGCATGGCCTCCAAAAAGGGATTTACATCATAGAATCGGCAAGAGGAATATTAGATGGAAAAACCTCCCCGAAGGGAGGTCCTGATCAGTCATCGATCTTATCAGGATCGAATAAATTGTAGTCCATATCGGGGAATATCTGATTGCGCCGCTCGGCGTTTATCAGCCACTCCGTATTGACCGTATTGCGGCACATCGATGAATAGACGACATTGAATGATCCAAGATGGTTTCTCAGGCGCTTCTCAGCATATGTAACGCTTGTTCTATCATGCATTATGCATGGCCAGTCAGAAGCCATCGACAGCAGCACCTCACGCGATGCCTGATTGAGGAATCTCCCCTTCAGGGAACCCTGATCAGGGAATCTGTGGGTAAGCTCCTGCATCCTGTCTATCGCCTTCCTGATATGCCTGTATATCCAGGCATTGGAACCATCGAGCCAGGTATCGGAATAACCGCCGGCACCCCATGAGGATTCATTCACACGCAGCTTATCGCATACACCATCGGAAAGAATGACAGATGTCGGCGTCGTGAACTGGAAATCGGAAGAAGCGGAACCCTCCCTGAGCACACCCTCAAGGAAAGAAATCCCTTCATACCATCTGTGGCCGAAGAGCTCTGCATCGAAGCAGAGATTGAAAACAGGATCCTCAATCCCAAGCGTCTCAATCATTATGCCCTTACGCTTGATGCTGTAAAGGAAATTCTCAACATGGAGCCTTACCTTCTCCTGGGCTTTCTCGGGGGAATAGAATCTCTTCTCCTCGGTCCGGCCGGTTATCGCATGGTACTTGTATCCGGTGAAGACCCTGACATCAGGCTCATGTATATAAGGCCTGACATAGTCAAGCGGCATGTAGTACCCGATATCCCTATAGAAATCACGGTAGTCGCCATCGCATGGATATCCTGACACGGAGGACCATACAAGCGATGTCACGCTCCAATCCCTCGGGAACCCGATAAGCCCCGATGGAAGCCGCACCGGCTTATACCCGCCATATATCGATTTATCAAGCGATGTAATTACCGAATGAGAAGCGAGCTGGCACCATGATACACCATTCTCTGAAAGGACCTGATCCAACCCTGGATAATACCCGCATTCTGGAAGCCAGAAACCGCTTGCATTCTGCCCAAAGACCCTCTTATGCGTTCTGAGACCCATAACGACCTGGGCCTTGATCGCTGTAGGATAATCCTTATAGAGCGGAAGATATGCATGGGTTGCAGCTGTGGTTATGAGCTCTATCCTGTCCTTGTCAGCAAGGGCTTTGTATCCTGTCAGGATATTCCTGCCATATGACTCGAACATATCAAGATTGGCTTTCGCCTCCTCAAGATAGCGTATGGCCATATCATGGCATTCACAGTCCTCGTGCTTAGTTCTGACCACTTCCTTCTCACCGAGCTCAATGCGCAGATTCATATAATCCACGAAGCGCTGCTGCAGAGCCTCATCGGTAAGCATCGTGATGAGAGTTGGGGAAAAACAGATCGAGAGCCTGTACCCCACCCCTTCGCGATCGAGCTTTTCGAGCATTCTCAGCCCGGGGATATATGATTCATTGAGGGATTCGAAAAGCCAGTTCTCCTCAAGGAACTTCGGATACTCCAGATGGCGGACATATGGGAGATGGGCATGAAGAATAAGGTTTATCCTGTTCATAGATCCGCATCCTCCTCTCTGAAAGACTCAACAATATCCTGGACAACGGGATTTTCCACAAGCTGTCCCTCCCTGGTAGTGATAAGCGAAAGATACAATCTATAAAGGGAATCGCTCTCCTTCATCTCGCATCTGTGTTCAAGCCAGTAGGATTCGATCAGGGCTATGGCACCGGATGAAGCAAGGATCTTCCTTTCGCCGTCAACCTCCGAGATAAGGGATACGGATGCACTGCCATCACCATATGGTATTCCTATATTCCATTCATTGTCGGAAAGGGATACAGGGATATCATAGTATTCCTCTGCTCCATAACGGACTATCCTGACAGCAAGGAAGAGTGATCCGCAAGCATCGGCGATACGATCGCTCTCAAGCTGCGAGAGCTGCCAGTAGCAGTACGCCCAGGAAGAGCTTCTGAGCATGAGATGTATCTCTGTATCAGGATAGACCTCGGGAAGCTCCTCGACTCCGGGGAGTTCCGGCACATACTCATCGATTTCCCTGTAATCGGTTATACCCGAAAGATAGCGCATATTGGAATCAGAGCCGATTTCGTTCTGCTCATCGTCATCATCGGCATACTTATCCCTGAGCTCCGAGATAATCTCCTCTCTGTCCATTTTGTCAATATTCAGAATACCTTCCTGCTGAGCGATATTCCTGAGCTCAGACATGGAAAGCGAATCGATATTAACTAGTATCATCGCATCCCCTTTATTGTGCGTTTTCATCATAGGAAAAAGGTGGTTTTCTGTCAATCTAAGCGCTAAAACGGGATTTTGGCGCCATCAGTTCCTCTCTTCTGCGCTTATATGCAAGATGCTGTCTGTATGATAGAATCAACAGCCATGGAAACGAAAGAAGAGAGGACCTCACTTATCCTGCATGGCCATTTCTATCAGCCACCGAGGGAGAACCCTTTCACAGGATGTCTTCCGAAGCAGGATTCTGCTGCACCGTATCTCGACTGGAACGAAAGGATATACAAGGACTGCTATTCGGCGAATGCGCACTCAAGATACCTTTCCCCAGAGGGACGCATAATATCGATAACGAATAATTTCTCATATATTTCATTCAACTTCGGACCTACCCTGCTCTCATGGATCCAGAAGGAGCATCCGATGATGCTGGAGCTCCTGAAGGAAGCGGACAAGGCATCGATCGAGAGGCTTGGGCATGGCAATGTCATGGCACAGGCATTCAATCATACGATACTCCCTCTGGACAGGTATGATGATGCCAGGCTGCAGATAGAATGGGGAGCCAGGGATTTCGAGAACAGATTCTCAAGAAAGCCGGAAGGCATGTGGCTTCCGGAGGCTGGTATCAATGGCAATGTCATAGACCTCCTTGCAGAGGAAGGAATAAAGTTCGTCGTACTCTCTCCATGGCAGTGCAAAGCCGTCGAGAATTCAAGCGGTACTGTGACGCCTCTCTCTGGCAAGCCTGCCCCATACTGGGAGCCTTACATACTCACAGGCAGAACAGGAAAGGAGATAACAGCTTTCTTCTATCATCCTGGTCTTGCGGAAGGAATTTCATTCGGCCATATGCTCCGTTCTGCTGATAACCTCTATGAGACGATAAAGGGAATCAGGGATGCGGAGAAGAGACCCCTTATCCATACAGCAACCGATGGGGAGATCTACGGCCACCATGAGCCATATGGGGACATGGCCCTTGCGGCTCTTATCAGGAAGGTCGAGGAACGCAGTGATTTCACGATGGACAACTATGGCTCGTACCTTGAGAAGCATCCTGCAGTGCTCCATGCGGAGCTCCATGCCGGAGAGGAAGGGCTCGGCACCAGCTGGTCATGCTCGCATGGCGTATCAAGATGGTATAAGGACTGCGGGTGCTCGACAGGGAGCGAGCCGGGATGGAACCAGGCATGGAGAACACCTCTAAGAAACGGACTGAACAACCTCGCCGGCAGACTCGACGAGATCTTCGCATCTGAGATAAAGAAGATCTTCGGCGATAAGATAACACCCCTTGAGATACTCCGTATGGCCGGGGATGAATTCACGGGCAGGACAACGATGAGATCCTTTATCGAATCCCTGCACCAGAAGCTGAGCTTCGCATCAACCTACGATGTCGAGCTTGCGCATCTCCTTTCAGGAATGAAGAGCAGGCACTTCTCCTTCACGAGCTGCGGCTTCTTCTTCGCAGAGCTTTCCGGCATCGAACCCAGACAGGATATAAAGTATGCGCTCTATGCTATCCGCATGTTCCAGCCATACTACAAAGGCGACCTGCTCTATCCATTCCTCTCAGATCTCAGGAAGGCCAAGTCGAACATCAAGGGGATGGGCGATGGTATGAATATAGCCCAGGAGGAGATGAAGGGCCTGCCAGGAGAAGTTGAGGCAGCGCTCTACTTCTTCCTGAACAGAAGCATTGCATCCCCTGCATCCTACAAGGAGGACTATGGGAAGTTCATACTATCCCATCTGGACATGGATTCAGAGAGCTTCTCCTGCGATATAATCGACACAGTGAATCTCGAGCTATTCAGATTCTCAGTGCTCTCCTCCTCTTCAGTTGAGAACGGTATAAACCTCTATATCTCAGAGAACAATGAGTCGAATACGCCTATCCAGCGCATACGCATCACGAATCAGGATATACCAGGCAGGATGCTTGCAGAGATATTCACATGGATAGACACGGCGATGAATGGAACCGCATACTCGGAGCTTTCCCTTCTCGCTGCTGATATCAAGCACTTCTCGATGCTTGTAAAGAATACAAGATTCATGCCGATCGATACGCTGGTGCTGGAGAATCTCGGGCTAACGCTGAAGCTTATCAAATCATATTTTGCATCGCACAGCGACGCATCCGCGGCGGAGAAGCACGAGACTATTGGCAGCATGCTCGGTTTTGTCAGGAAGTGCGGACGCGATACCGATATCAAGGCTCTCAATGCGATGCTCTCCGATTATGCCATGACGCTTGCTTCCCAGGTTGCAGAGGAAGGTCTCACAGAAAGAGTAGCTGAGAATATAATCGAGCTGATGGATGAGAGCAATTCGAATGCGCTCACACCAGAGATCGGAGACCTCCAGAATATCGTCTATCCATATTACAAGGGTGACAAGAACCCTGAAGCCTGCAGGGATTCAGCACTGAGGACATACTCAGTACTGAACTTCAAGTAAGCTTCTCGCGTGCTCCAGTGATATGCCGCTCGTACTGCCGGAAAGCAGACGGGCGGTTTCCTTTTCCCTCTCCTTTCCCTCAATCTTCCTGACGCTGGATACGGTACGGCCCTCAGCCGTGCGCTTCTCCACAAGATAATGGGAATCGGCCCTCACCGCTATCTGCGGCAGATGGGTTATAGCAATGATCTGGCAGTCTTCTGAAAGCTTTCTCAGCTCATCTCCAACTGCATTGGCGCTGCTGCCGCCAAGACCTGCATCAATCTCATCGAAAAGCATGGTCTCCGGGCCGCCCTGCTCTCCTGCCGAGGCCTTTATCGCAAGAAGAATCCTCGAGAGCTCACCTCCCGATGCTGTATTCTGGACAGGGGAAAGCTTCTCTCCCTTATTCGGTGCAATGAGGAACGAGACTGTATCGGCTCCATCTGGTCCAAAATAGGCATGCTCAACGGTGATCCTGAATGCTGCCCCTGCCATCCCAAGGTTGTGGAGGGTTCCCTCAATCCTCATGGCAAGATCCGATGCGGTTTTCTTTCTTGAAGCTGAAAGCGCATCGGCAGAGCTGGCAAGCTCAGTACTGAGCATTGAGATGCGTTTATCGAGACCGGCAAGCATATCATCGCCATCATCGATAACACGGAGTCTCTCCCTGTATTCATCACGCTTCGCGATTGCGCTCTCAACGCTTCCCCCGAATCTTCTCTTCATCTTCTGGATAACAGAAAGCCGTGCATTGAGCGCATCAAGCTCCTCTTCGGAGTACTCTATAGCCGAAAGGTGCGATCGGAGCGTAAGGAGTATATCATCGGCATCGATCGATACTGGCTCAAGCCTCTGGGCAAGCTGCTGGAGCTCCTGATCCTTCCTGCCTGCCTTGAATAGAACCGAAAGCGCCTCGGAGAGAGCTGCTGTGCCATTCTTAAGCTCATCCATGGCAATCTGCATGCTTTCCCTGAGAGACTCAGCAGAATTGATTATATCGAGCCTCGCCCGGATGCACTCCTCCTCACCGACCTTCAGATCTGCCGAATCGAGCTCTCCCAGACAGTATGTGATATAATCCTTCTCCTCTGCGCTTTTTGCCATCTCCCCTGCTATTCTCTCCCGTTCGGCAGAAATCTCCCTTAGCTCTGAATAGACGCTTCTGTATGCATCAGCCAGTGCTCCATTTCCCGCAGCCTCATCCACCATCGAAACATAGACGCCAGGCCTTAGAAGCAACTGATGGGCATGCTGTGATGAGATATCAACAAGGAGGGAGCCAAGCTCCTCTCCTTCCTTCCTGGACACAGGTATGCCATTGACGGTATATGACGACCTTCCTGACATCTTCATCGAACGCCTTATGATGATTTCACCATCATCACCAAGAGCGTCATGGGCATCAAGCCACGATATGACCGCGGGGGAGGATGAAAGGAACACGGCAGCAACCTCTGCGCTGTTCTCTCCCTTCCTTATTGCCTCCTTGTCTGCCTTCGCTCCAAGAATGAGGGACAACGCCCCAAGAAGAATGGACTTGCCGGATCCTGTTTCACCGGTTATAGCAGAAAAGCCTTCGCTGAACTCAAGATCAAGCTTATCGATAAGCACATAGTTCCTTATGGAAAGGCTCTCAAGCATGCATAACCCCCGACCAATGGAGCTTATCACGTATAACCTCTGTAAAGTTCCTCTTCTGCGACTTTACGAGAAGAACCCGGCTCCTGCTCTTCTCCACAGTCACCTTATCACCCTCTTCGAGAGGGAAATCGAGCTGACCATCGGCAGTGAGGACCAGATCGGTGCGCTGTCCAGGAGAGACTGTCAATGAGACAAGCTTGCCCGATGTGACCAATGGTCTGTTAGAGAGAGTGAATGGACAGACAGGGGTTATGATAACAGCAGACATCTCTGAATCTATTATCGGACCACCGGCAGCAAGTGAATAGCCTGTGGATCCTGTCGGGGTTGCTATTATCATTCCATCCGCACGGAAATTTCCGAGCATCGTATTATCGAGCGAAAGCTCGAGGGAGATGACCTTGGCTATGCCCGATGAAGATATTACAGCCTCGTTGAGAGCAGAGGCCTGCCACACCTTCCGTCCGTTCCTCAGAACAGCTATGCGGAGCATAAGACGCCTTGATATATTCTCCCCGTTTTCCATATATGCGGTCAGCGCATCCTGCCATTCATCCTTGCCTATCTCGGTAATGTACCCGAAAGTGCCAAGATTCACCGGAAGGATAGGAATCCCGAGATCATGGACGGCACGCGCTGCATAGAGTACAGTACCATCACCTCCGAGCGTTATGACAAGATCGGCGGTAAGCGGCACAGAGAGCTTCTCAGAGCAGCTCCGCGTACTGACAAGAAAGCTTCCGATCCCATGTTCATCAAGGAAGGAAATAATCTCATCGGCAAGGACGAGACTCTCGCTCTTTGTACCATTTGCAATGATCAGAACCCTTGAGATCATACCCAGCCTCAGCTTATGTGGCTTATAACCCGCTGCACCGATTCAAGATCGGCTTTAGCGAGGAAAGGATAAAGCGGAAATGAGATCGCCCTTGTTATAGGAGCAATTGCATGGGGGAATCTGTCATACTTATCCTGATACCTGTACCCTACACTGCCTGTGAATGTACGTCTGCAGGAGACTGAATACTTGGAGGCGAAGGCAATGGCATCATCAGGTCTTGTATTGACAATCACGGAAAAACCGAAGCCATTGGCTGTAAAGAGAGGAGATGCCGATCCGAAGAGCATTGCATCGCTCTTAAGCTGTGCCTGCTGGTACATTCTATATATCTCGAAACGTCTTGTCAGAAGCGTATCGATCTTCGAAAGCTGAACAACGCCCAGAGCGGCATTCATATCAGGAAGATCGGTATAAGGAGCCCCAAGGGATGCATACTTCTTAAGCCTTTCGATATATTCCTCTGAAGAAGATACGGCAGCAGCTCCTCCGCCTGTCGAAATAACCCCATCCTCTTCGAATGATGATATTACGATATCCCCACCAGAACCGGCAGTGATGTACTGGCCTGATTCATCCTCGAATCTCGACCCGAGGGATTCAGATACATCAACGATAACAGGCAGCCCCAGGGATCTGATCGGCTCATATGACTGAGGCATCTGACAGACAGGCTCGAACGAGAGAATAGCCTTAGCCTCTTCTAGATGCTTTGCTGCATCCTGTGGATCAAGAAGTCCGAACTCATCGGTATCAACAAGCACAGCCTTTATACCAAGACGCCTGAAAGCCTCAAGGTAGATCTTAGGAGACAGGACAGATATGATCACACCATCGCCTTCATGCACATCTGACGCAATCAGCGCTGCTGATATCGCATCAAGATATGAACGGAGGGCAATTCCATCGCTTTTGCCAAGGAAGATGGAAAATACACGCAGGAACTCCTTCTTCCGCTCCCCCGGACCTATCTTCTCATCGACCATAGTCTGGAGTACAGCATCCATATCCTTTCTGTACAATGCAGGTTTATAGAATCTGATCAGTGCCATAGTATGGATTCTAGCAGACAAAGGGTTCTTTAGCCATAAGAAAGACCAGTTCTATGAACTGGCCCTAAGCCTAACGGAAACCGGAAAACAATAAGGGGAAGATGACAGTCTTTCGATTTCTATATCTATAGCCATTATAGCTCAGCAAGACATATATCCTGATGGATTTCATATGAAGAAGATAGTATAGGAAATATATCTAAACTATATGGGAATCAAAAAAAGCCCCCTCGAGAGAGGGGTAAGAGATAAAAAAAGAACCTGGCGGCGACCTACTCTCCCGCGGACGAGCCGCAGTACCATCGGCGCGAGGGCGTTTTACTTCCGTGTTCGGGATGGGAACGGGTATCGCCGCCCTGCTATGGCCACCAGGAGACCATGGTGAGGGACATCATCCATCCCATGGTCCGTCCGCGAACCGGAACGATAATATGGCCAAGCCTCTCGGAGCATTAGTACCGGTCGGCTGAACGCGTTGCCGCGCTTATACCGCCGGCCTATCGACCAGCTAGTCTCGCTGGCTCCTTCCGGGCCCTCAGGGGGCCGGGGATGACAGATCTCGGGGAGGGCTTCCCGCTTAGATGCTTTCAGCGGTTATCCCTTCCGGACGTGGCTACCCGGCATCTTGCCGCTGGCGCGACAGCCGGTACACCAGAGGTCCGTCCACTTCGGTCCTCTCGTA
>CALXLE010000085.1 GCA_944389115.1 uncultured Spirochaetaceae bacterium | reverse complement strand
GTCACTTTATATGGCATAGGATTATCGTACCAACCGATTTTGCCTGTGGTCAATCTCCATCACTCTGATTATGATGTGGAACATGGTACATTCGGTTTTCTTTGATCTTGATGGTACTTTGTTCGATACGCTGGGGGATATCAGGGCAGCAATCAATTACGCGCTCAGGGCATATGATGGCACGGAGGCATCTCCCGATGAGGTCAGGCGCTATGTGGGCAGAGGCCTGAGGCGTGCTCTGGCACAGGCTGTAGCAGAGCATTGCCCTCCGCTTTCCGATGAGGGAGAGTTCGAGCTCATGCTCCAGCTGATGATGGGCTATTACCGGAATCATCCATGCGTATATACCGTTCCATACCCCGGAATACCCGAGCTGCTTGAGAATCTCGGGAGAAATGGTATTGCTGTAGGTGTCGTATCGAATAAGACCGATGATCTGGTGAAGGCTGTCATTGAGCATTATGGTTACAGCTTCGGCTTTGTCTCCGGACAGAGAAGCGATTACCCCCTCAAGCCAGATCCATCCCTGCTTCTCCATGCTATCGGACAGGTTGGCTCTGATGCGGCCCACTCTGTCTATGTAGGTGACAGCGAGGTGGATGCCGAGACGGGAAGCCGTGCAGGCATCAGAACATTCATCGTCTCATATGGGTTCAGGAGAAAAGAGGAACTGAGCGCTGCAGGAATTGAAGAAACTCTGGAAAATACAGCGGAGCTGGCCTCTTCGCTGAGTGCTTATTTTATGAAGCCATGGTAGAATCGTATCTGATGTGAAAAGGAGGAATAGATGGAATTCACAGATAAAATGAAAGAAGAAGTCCTGTCCCAGGCCAGAGAGTATATCGAAGCAGAGACCGATCCGGTATTCCGAGAAGAGGTCGAGAATGCTATCGGAATGGGGGATTGGGAAGGTCTTTATGACAGGTTCTACACCTCGCTTGCATTCGGTACTGCGGGAATGCGCGGTGTTATAGGTGGAGGAACGAACAGGATAAACACCTATATGGTACGCAAGGTGACGCAGGGACTGAGCGAGTACCTTCTTGCGAATGTCTCATCTCCATCTGTCGTCATCGCATATGATTCCCGTCTTTTCTCATCCTCTTTTGCCTCCAGCGCAGCATGTGTCCTCTCTGCGAATGGTGTGCGTGTATATCTGTATGATACGCTCCATCCTGTACCGATGCTCTCCTTTGCTGTCCGCTATCTAAAGGCAAGCGCGGGAATCGTTGTCACAGCATCCCATAATCCATCGAAATACAATGGATACAAGGTCTACTGGGGACATGGTGGGCAGGTAACTCCTCCGCATGATATCGGTATTGCCGATCTTGCGAACAAGGTCACAGCATCTGCAATAAAGGATATGTCTGAAGGCGAGGCAAGGGCATCCGGACGCCTTTCATCGGTCCCCGAGGATGTCGACAAAGCCTACTACAGCATGGTGCTCTCATCTCTCAGGCGTCCTGAGCTGATAAAGACGCAGAAGATAACAGTCGCGTATACACCGCTCCATGGATCGGGAAATGTTCCAGTGCGCCATATGCTCTCTGAACTTGGCATAAACTGCGAGGTTGTGAAGGAGCAGGAGCTTCCAGATGGCAAATTCCCGACGGTTAAGCTTCCAAATCCTGAGAGCGCAGAGGCAATGCGCTCTGTCATCGAGCTTGCGAAGAAAACCGGTGCGGATATCGTCCTTGGAACCGATCCCGATGCGGACAGACTTGGAATAGCGATACCGACTGATCCATCGAAGAAGGATTATCTTCTTCTCACAGGAAACCAGATTGCTACGCTCTTTGCAGATTATCTTATCCAGACATCCAGAGAGCTGAAGAGAGATGGTATTCCATTCATCGCAAAATCACTCGTGACAACCGATCTTGTGAGGAAGATAGCAGAAAGACATGGCGGTGAATGCAAGGATGTCCTCACTGGATTCAAGTATATCGCGGAGGAGATAGAGCGCATTGAGAGCGGCAATAATCCAGGTCGCTATTTCCTCTTCGGATGCGAGGAGAGCTATGGCTTCCTGACCGTGACAGATGTGCACGACAAGGATGCAGTATCATCCTCCGTCGCTGCTGTCGAGATGATGTGCTACTATGCCTCAATCGGCAAGACCCTCCAGCAGAGGCTCGATGAGATCTATTCCGAGTATGGATATTCAACGGAGGTTGTCTTCTCCAATGAGTATGATGGTGCAGAAGGCAAGGAGAAGATGAAGAGCATCATGGCAGGTCTCAGGAAGCTCGGCAAGGGCAGTGAGATAGCTGGGAGGAAGATCGCATCCTCCGAGGATCTTCTTGGAGAGAATACGGGATTCCCGAAGTCCGATGTCATGATATTCCGCTTTGAGTCAGGAGAGAAGCTTGTCGTAAGGCCTTCCGGTACGGAGCCAAAGATCAAGTACTACCTCTTCCTTACAGAGGGAAAGGATGGAAGGAAAGCTCTTGAGGAATCCGCAGGAAGGATAAAGGAAGAATTCCAGAAAGCTCTCTGATGGACTGTCATAAAGCGTCATCTGCTGCGTATATAATATATGAGCTACGCACTGGTGACGCTTTTTCTTTATCTTCATCACTTCATTCCATGGGTATTCGCAAGACCTCTTGCCGTCATTCCACTATATTCCGTAATCATTCTTGCGTGGCTCTCATTGCATAGACCTGCGGTATGCATGCTCGCCGTCCTTCTTGCATTCCTTCTGCTGATGGATGCTCCGGGAACCGTCTCTGTGGATTGTGATCACAGATATGTCTCCGTGCTATATGGGAAGGCCTTGCAGGACAGTGCTATGAAGAAGGGTAGGAGAGGCGGTTTCATGATGCTTGCATATGCCGCGGGAGATGAAGATTCGCTCTTTTCCGCCTCTGGTACGGTATATATCTCATCGGACAATTCAGATGTGCGATATGGCGATACAATATCGGTCCATGGAGCATTCTCAGGTCATGTTTTCAGCGCATATTCAATAACTCTGCATCACAGCCCGGAAATACAGGACCTGCGTAATAGGGCAGTCGACCTCATCCGTGCCAGACTCAGGGTATCAGGAGATGCGGGGGAGCTGGGAATGAGACTTCTGCTTGGCTACGGGGAGAGAGGATTCTTCAGCCTTTCCGATGATGCTGCGGAAGCAGGCCTTATGCATGTGCTTGCACTCTCGGGAATGCATCTGTCTATACTGTCGTCGATGATATCATTCTCCCTTTTCTTCTTTCCCCGTTCATTCAGGAAGCGGTTTATCAGCATCTTCCTTGTATTCTTCTCCTTCCTCTCGGGGTGGCGGCCATCACTGGTCAGGGCGCTTATCTTCAGATTCTCTCTAGAGTATGCGGAAGACCGCGATACAGCATTTTTGCTTTCTTTCCTGATTCTTCAGATTGTATTTCCATATTCTTGTTCCGATTTAGGCTCAGTATATTCATTTATTTCATTAGGAGGAATATTCATGCTCTCCGGGTCGATTGACAGGGGAATAAGGCTTCTTCTGCCTGTTGCGAAGTCCTTGTCTGCTTCTTTTGCTGCATCAATGGCGGCATTGCTCTTCTCTGTTCCGCTGACACTGGATGTCTTTGGGTGCTACCAGCTTGGAACGGTATTCACATCGTTCATCGCATCAGCTCTCATATCTTTGTATATGGGACTCTCGATAATTACGCTCTTTCTTCCTCTCCTCGGCCCGGTCCTTGAGACCATGTATGGATTCATCGAGATGTTTTTCAGCATTTCAGCATTGTTCCCCGTAGCTGAGGACTACTCGGGATATATCATGCTTGTGATTATATCCCTGTCGCTGATTGCCATCGATATTGCCTATCGTTTATCCTCTGTTCGATATGTGGAATCTCAACTACAGCAGCATAAATGAAATCTCATCGGTGCTTTCGGAGAATGGTCTTGCTATGACGAAGAAGTTCGGGCAGAACTTCCTTATCAATCCGGAGGCTCGTGAGAGAATCGTCTCAGCTGCCATGGTCAGTCACGGGATGAATGTCTGGGAGATTGGTCCTGGGCTTGGTGCAATAACACATCTTCTGCTAAAAGCGGGTGTTGCTGTAAAGGCATTCGAAATCGATCATGGATTTGCCTCAGTACTCCGTGATAAGGCCTTCCCAGATGAGGATTTCACGCTTATTGAGGGGGATGCCCTTGAGACACTCTTCTCAATCCATTTTGATGCGGACAGGGTAATGGGCAACCTTCCATACAATGTAGGATCGGAGATAATAGCCAGGCTGATAGAGAGAAGATGCCTCCCTCCTGTAATGGTCTTCACACTGCAGAAAGAGGTCGCTATGAGGATGATGGCAAGACCGGGCTCAGGGGATTACTCTTCATTCTCCGTCCTAACGCAGCTCGACTATGACAATACCGTTCCATTTACGATAAAGGCAGGCTCATTCTTTCCAGCCCCGCGTGTTGACAGCGCAGTGATAGTAATGAAGAGAAAGGAATCCTCTGTTGATGATGAGGAGAGGGACGGATTCCTTGCATTTATCCGGGTGCTTTTCAGCCAGCGTCGCAAGACCATACGCAATAATATACTCTCGTCCAGGCAGTTCACGCGTGAAAGCATGGAAGCAGCGTTCGCTTCTGCCGGTCTGACCGGAGGAGAGAGGGCAGAAGTGCTGGATACGCCCGTCCTGCTTTCCCTTTTTAGATCAATAGAAAAGCAGGACCTCTGATGAAGTCCTGCCTATGATGCTTAAGATCCAGCTTATACTGTTGCTGCCTGTGCGAGCGTGATTGCGGATGTGACCACGATATCCTCGGCAGAGCATCCTCTGGAGAGGTCCGATACAGGCTTTGCAAATCCCTGGAGAATCGGGCCATATGCCTCGGCTCCAGCGAAGCGCTGTACGAGCTTGTATCCGATATTTCCCGCCTGAAGGTCAGGGAATACAAGCGTATTCGCATGTCCAGCCACATCGGATCCCTTGGCCTTGAGAGCAGCAACGGAAGGAACAATCGATGCATCGAGCTGGAGCTCTCCATCGATCTTGAGATCCGGGCACTTTGCCTTTACAAGGGCGAGTGCTGCAGTGACCTTGTCGATAAGCTCACCCTTTGCAGATCCCTTTGTGGAATAGGATAGAAGCGATACGACAGGCTCCGCGCCAAGGAAGACGCGGCAGCTGTTAGCCGCTTCTTCTGCAATCTCTGCTAGCTGTTCTGAAGTCGGGTTCGGAATCGTTGCGCAGTCAGCGAAGATGAGAGATCCGTTTACTCCGAATTCCTTCTTATCGGTTGCCATGACAAAGCATGATGATGCGCTCTTGATGCCAGGCTTTGTCTTTATGATTGTAAGTGCTGCCCTGAGGACATTCGCTGTTGTTGATTCTGCACCCGCTACCATTGCATCTGCGTACCCGAGGTGGACAAGCATAGCACTCCATCTGAGAGGATCGAGGATGTCAGAAGCGGCCTGCTCCTCAGTCATTCCCTTATGCTTCCTGAGCTCATAGTACTCATGGGCGAACTCTGCTTTCTTCTCGCTTGTCTCCGGATCGCTGATATCAATTCCATCAAGAGAGACACCGAGCTTCGCAGCATTGTCCTTTACCTCGTCCGTCCTGCCTACAAGCGTGACAGACTTGGCAATCTTTTCATCCATAATCATCCTTGCAGCCTTTACGGTTCTTGGCTCAAGACCCTCTGCAAGCACGAGATGCTTACCAGCTTCTCTGGCAAGACCTTTCATCTTTTCAGCAAATGTCATCGCAATCACTCCTTACGATTATCCGTTTGTTATAATTACTCTATATAATATAATCTTGTTTCCAACGATGTTAAAGACAAAGTA
Organism: uncultured Spirochaetaceae bacterium; assembly: GCA_944389115.1. Lineage (GTDB taxonomy): Bacteria > Spirochaetota > Spirochaetia > Sphaerochaetales > Sphaerochaetaceae > Ornithospirochaeta. The sequence continues at coordinate 70 of CALXLE010000085.1, read as the reverse complement.
CATCCTTCAGTGCAGAAAGCCCCATGGATTATCGGGAAGGATCATCCTTTCCCTTATGGATATCTGGCAC
>CALXLE010000084.1 GCA_944389115.1 uncultured Spirochaetaceae bacterium | reverse complement strand
CAAATTCACTCTCAGTGAGTGCGGATATCCCATTGAGCGGCAGCTCTATATATTCAAAACCAGCTGCAGCGAGTACATCAATACTCTCCGCTCCTATTCCATCCTTGCCTGTTGCAATCATATTCGTGCAGCATCCGATCCTCATGTTATGACTCCTTGGCCAATTATTATACCACAACAAATATGCAGAAGTATTCAGCAAAATGCCGATACATCCTAAAATATCCATGAAAGAGGAGAATTCGTTGGATACACAGCTGAAAAGAACCGACGCAAAGACGCTCTGGACATTGTTCAGGACTTGCTTTGTCATAAGCGCATGCACATTCGGAGGAGGCATGGTCGTAATATCCATGCTGCAGAAGAAGTTCGTCGAGGAACTCCATTGGATCAATGAGGATGAGGTCATGGACATGGTTGCTGTCGCACAATCCTGTCCGGGAGTGATGGCTGTGAATACCTCGATAATCATCGGCTATAGGATCGCAGGACCATTCGGGGCAATCCTCACAGTCCTCGGCACAGTCACACCTCCTATGGTGATTCTTGCTGTGATATCAGCATTCTATGCACAGTTCAGGACAAACAGGGTGATAGCCCTCCTACTCAAGGGAATGCAGGCGGGAGTAGCTGCAGTGCTTATAAACGTTACAATCTCGATGATGAGGAATGTCCTAAAGGATAGGAAGCTTATATCGCTATTGATGCTCATCGGAGCATCGGCCGCTACCCTCCTCTTTGATGTGGATATCATTATCCTCATCGTGATATGCGGCATAATAGGCGGAATATATACATTCGCCTCTGATAAGGAGGAAGCCCATGATTCTCTTTGATCTTTTCACAACATTCCTCCTTCTCGGCGCATTCAGCTTCGGCGGCGGAGTCGGCTCAATGGAGCTTATCAGAAGCCGTGTTGTCACCATGAGAGGATGGATGACCAATGCGGAGTTCACGGATATCATCTCGATATCGGAGATGACACCGGGACCGCTTGGTATAAACATAGCATCATTCGTCGGAGCACGCACTGCAGGCATACCTGGAACGATTGTCGCAACATTCTCCTATGTCCTTCCCGCAATCTTCATCGTCATGATAATGGCAAAGATATTCTTCAGATGCAGGAACCTGAAAGGTGTGCAGGGAGTCCTAAAAGGACTAAGACCAGCAATCGCTGCAATGGTGCTTGCTGCAGCAGTCTCCCTTTCCGGAACCGCATGGTGGAATGGTATCAGCAACTTCTCTCTGGAGAACACGAACTGGATTGCCATTGCAATATCAGGGGTGATGCTGGTGCTTCTTGGAAAGAAAAAACTGGGACCTATCATGACAATCCTTGTAAGCGGCGTAATAGGTGCTGTCATATATGCACTTCTCGGCATCCCTGTCTGATCTCACTTGCAACTAAGATGAAGAGCATGTATTATAACGCTGTTGAAACTTAAGGGCGCGTAGCTCAGCGGGAGAGCATTACCTTCACACGGTAGGGGTCAGCAGTTCGATCCTGCTCGCGCCCATCAATCAGAATAAGATAGAGGAACGGCATCGCGCCGTTCTTTTTATTTGGTATCGTACAATTCGGGTGTTATTCACCATATAGAAACAATTTAAATTAATATGACCTGTTTTTATACCTGTATTTTAATGCTCTTTCAACCATTGTAAGATCCTCAATACAAAACTCCTTTTTTCCCATCTGGACTGAATCCAAGAACTCTTTGTTCTTCTTTAAGGATTTTACAAGCACTTTTTTGTCTTTATCATCAAGCGTAATCTTATATAGCAGATTACTCATTGATATAACCAGGTTTTTATGCTCAGCAAAATACTTTTTCGCTTCAGATGATGTTTCAGCATCGCATAACATATTGAAATCCTGTTCAGAGAATTTTGGCTGTAATCCGAGAATCGGGTTTACAAGTAGCATTGTGGCAGCTTCCATAAGATTGACATATGCTCCCAGCTCGTATTGCTGGGCTTCTGTCATTAGATTGTAATCTTTACCGAAAGTTTCAATCTTCACATTAGCCTCATTAAGGATCTTCAATTCATCTCTGATCCTTTTTATGCGTTCATTTATTTCTACAATAGCTAAATCATATGATCTTACATCTCGTTCGCTGATAAGTGCGTAGACATTCTCCAGTCGTTGTTTATCAGCTTTTGTTTTTATGGCCATCAATCCGGTTGCAACAATGGAAATTCCTGCTATCGTCCATCCTACTGGACCTGCAAGAGACAATAATGCATTGCCTGCAGCCATGCCACCTCCTCCTGCAGCTAAAGTGCCTCCACCTAACCAGGCTAAAGCAGCATTCGTAGCAGCTGCGCCATGTAAAATTGCAATAGGAGTTCCAGTAGAAGCAACACCGAACGTAGTTGCAATACCCATTGCCGCTGTTGGTCCCAGAGAAATAACAGAAATACCCGTGCCGACTCCGATAGCACTTTTCCCAACTGTTTTGATATTTGCTTTTTTATATTCCAGTTCAATATTTTCTGTTTGCTTTTTCCAGTTCAATTGAATAGCTTTGTTTCTTTCATATTTAAGCCTATTTTCGTCAGTAATATTCCGAATACGATCAAACTGTGCCTGCATTGTTGATAATGAAATATATAAGCTCTGGGTATATTTACCCAATTCGTTGATTTTCTGGTTTGTCTTTACTACCGCAAGTTCAGCTTTCTTCTGCGCGGATTTAAGTTTCGAAGTTTTTTTCAGCATTTCATTTTCCTCTAAAGTAGTTATCAATATCTGCTTTAGTTTTCATTATCTTTTCTGTAGGTACATTACGTAATTCTGCAAATTCAGCAGATTTCTCAAAAGCTTTAATATATGCATCACTTTTCTGGAAATCACTGACAAAAGTCAAAAGCTGGGAATCGTTATATTTTTCTGCGAGAATTCTAAGACCTTCTATATAGTTCTCTACAATTACTATTTTTTTCTTGAAAAACTCCGCATCTTGCTTTGCGCTAACATAAATGAATGTTTGCTTTGTTTCACCATATAAAGATATCAAGAACCGACCGCACCCAGCAATATTGAGCCGTAGGAAAAATTCACCTACATTAAAATTTCCACCTCCCGTGACAAATGCTCTTATTACAGCATCCCCTGTATCAACCAATACGAAAGTACCATGAGCAACAGTCAGCATCCGTTTTATAGTTGGGTTTTTGAATGGTTCACACTTCTTCCACATAAGCTGGAAAGATCGTTCTTCTTTTGGTGTATTGATAAAATATCCAAATAAGCGCCTTACCGCGTAGATGAAACGAACAATGAATTCATTCAGGAAGACAGGAATTGTCTGTGCTGCCTGAAAGCGTAGATCGAATCCTTCTTTGAATATCTGCAGAGCTAGGTCTTCTATACCTTTGTCCAAATCGGATATCGGTAAATTACATTTTGTTTTTATAACAATGAGCTTATCAATCCAGGTCCATAACGGAGCGGGGAGTCCCATTCCACGATTTCCTTTTTTGGCAGATGACTCTGAACCAGACATATCTGAAATAAGATGTCCAAACCAATTAACAAAGCCACAGGCTATTTTATGTGGAACATTTTCACCTCTTAATTCCCATTTTCCATCTGCCTGCTGCAGAGAAATGAACTGTCCACCGGTAACAAAATGAGATTGATTAGTGAATTGATCAAGTATTGAAAAGAATAACCCAAACAAACTTGGATGATGTCCAAGGGATTTAAAATGATGGTTTCTGGGATTCAAATCGAAAACAAATCGTCCTGATTCACCAATACCTGTTTGATCATATGGAACTTTGAATTTACCTTCCAAATAGCTGATTGCGGAATCAAGGCTGTTGAAATTTTTCTTTTTTTCCTTAGATAGATGATTGGTTAGCTTTGCAAAATCTATCGTTCGTTCAGCAAACCACTTGTCTGTAACGTTTCCTATTGGAGATGCTCCAGGTTTTCCGACCAAAAAATATGTCAACAATACCACATAATGCTCCACAGCTGGCCGCTAGAATGTAATCGGTCTTATCACATTGAGGTTTCACAGTCTTTATTGAATCAACAGTTTCATTCAAGAAAGATAATTCATCTTCTACTTCTGATAAAGCCGTAGAAATCGACGTTGAAAAATCAAAGTCATTATCATTAACACTGAGACTAAGGATCACATTTGAGTTTGCAGCTGTTGTGGCTGTATCAGGATTTTCCATCATTGCACCTCTCTTTACTCATATACATATAAAGCGTGAATACCGCAATATTTGTTCCGTATTTTGGTTATTTCTGTTTTTGTTCTTAGCTTTCTTTCCCTTTCTGAAGCCATGCGGATCGACATCGATATAAAGACCTTTGCATATTCTCTAAAAAAGACCTTTGCATATTCTCTAAATATGATTCTGTTCCTATCTTTCTAAAACTGCTACCAATTCTGTCTCATAAGGTTCTCTGCAAAGAGAATTGTTTTTGCATATTGTCAGTTTCATTACACTGAACTCTCAGCTTGAAAGATGCTCAAAAATGAGTCATTTTCGTATTCAATGACATCGACACTTTCGCAACGCGGATAAATATGGTCTTTGAGGGTATTACGCTGACAGAGGAAATCGTAGACGTTAATTTAAGCATACTTTATTTGCGTTGCATTTGCAATGTAAGTAAACAATGCTATACTTTAATTAGGAGAATATTATGCAGACTCAGAAAAGCAATCTTACAATTCGGATAGAACCAGAACTCAAGGAAGAGGCTTCCGCTCTCTTCAGATCTTTAGGCTTGGATCTGAGTACGGCAACTGGAATCTTCTATCGGCAGGCCCTCAGGTGCCATGGACTTCCATTTGAGGTCAAGCTAGATGAACCCAATGAGGTTACATACAAAGCAATGGATGACGCGGAAAATGGCAAAGACATGCATGGCCCATACAACAGTGTGAAGGATCTCATGGAGGCTCTCAATGCTTAAACCTGAATTCACGGGACAGTTCAAAAAGGATTACAAGCTTGCAGTGAAGAGGGGTTGCAAACCAGAAAAGCTGGAAGAGGTTGTCACACTTCTATGTGAGGAAAAGCCTCTTCCTGAAAAATATAGAGATCATCAATTACAGAATTCACGAAATTACAAAGGCATGAGGGAATGCCATATAGAGCCAGATTGGCTCCTGATATACAGAATTGAAGCGGAAAGGCTCATCCTTGAACTTATCAGGACAGGAACCCATAGCGACTTATTCTGACTTCTTACCTTATTGGCCGGAGATTGTCCGGCCAATGGATTCACTCAGAATTCAATCAGCTCGTAGTCGCGTGTGCCATAGCCGAACTCTGCAGCTGCTTCGATGGTATGGATGCCATTGCGGCTGTTAACGCGCTCCATGAAGTGCTCTTTGCCAGGATCATCGGAGGACATGACAAGGTCGATGCAGGCCTGATCGATTGCAACGGGATCGAGGGATGCGAGTATGCCTATATCCTTCATGCAAGGATCTTCAGCAACAGTACAGCAATCGCAGTCAACGGAGAGATTCTTCATTACATTGATGAATGCGATCCGCCCCTTGAAGTGCTCAACGACGCTCATTGCGGCATCGGCCATCGCCTCAGGGAACTCCACCTTCGATGCATGCATCTTCCAGGTCTCATAGCGGTCATCGGTCTTCCCTGCCGAGTGGATGAGAGCCTTTCCTGCCCTGCTGGCACAGCCGATTGAGAGCTGTTTCAGCGCTCCGCCATAGCCTCCCATCGGATGACCTTTGAAATGAGCAAGGACAATCATGGAATCGTAATTGAGAATGTTCTTCCCGACATGATTCTCCTTGAGTACCTTCCCGTTCGGAATCTGCCATATTACATCCGGACCTTCAGCATCCATGAGATCGACATCGAAATACTTTGTCCAGCCATGCTCCTCAAGAAGCTTCCAGTGGGAATCTGTGTTATCACGCACACCGCCTGAGGCATCGCCATACGCAGTATTGCACTCAACGATCGTTCCTTTAAGCTCATCGACCATCGGCTTCCAGAACTCGGGATGGAGATAGTTCTGGTTCCCCTGCTCTCCTGAATGGATCTTCACGGCAACCCTGCCAGGAAGCGCTATGCCAAGCTTATGATATGCCTCAACAACCTTCTCCGGAGTGATTGTACGTGTGAAATATACCTTTGCCTTCATACTGTCCTCCATATCATACTGACAACGTGTCAGCATAAATGAATATAGCACTATTCTGACAATATGTCGATATATTTTCATTTGATGATTCCTGACACCTCATATATTCTTTCTTTATGGAAGATTTCTCCGGAAAACTGCTGAGAGCGCTCAGCACATGCAGATCTTTCAGTCCAGAGGATGCCCTTGAAATCATCAAGGGAATGGATAGCGGATCTAAAGAGAAAGCTATTGAGGATATCCTTGCGTGCAGCGACCAGGACATTTCCGTTATCAGGGCAAATGCAGATGCGCTTCTGAGGTATCTGGAAGCATCACAATATGATGATTCCGCATTAATAGGTTTCTGCAGAAGCATAGCCCTTTCTGCAGGAACAGCGCTATCTGCAAGGAAGATTATTGAGAAAGAATCAAAACGGATGGAAAGGGAGAACGAAGAGAAACTGAGGCGCATGGAGCGGTCATATACCGCAATCTTCGCATTATTCACAGTCATCGTATTCGCTCTTGCAGGAGGACTCATCCTGTCGCTTGCCGGAATGAGGGCTTCATACGCCTATGGAAGCATTGAGGATCTCAGGACTGCCCTGCTGATCATCGGTGCATTCTTCCTTACCGTCCTCTCGATAATCATCAAGCTGCTGTCAACGCTCGTCCCTCCAATGAAGGAGAAAGAAAAGCGCACAATCCCCGCAAGGATACTCAGCGCGATAAAGCAGCCGATCACCATAGCCATGCTATTCCTCATACTCGGCCTTGTCTCAGGCGATGCCAGCATAAAGGATTCTTCCGTATCGTCTTCACGCATGCAAAGCGCATTGAGCAATGTCATTCCTATAGCAGAGGATGTTATAATCGATCTTTAGGAGGTTC